>JACZXZ010000016.1 GCA_022571365.1 Pseudomonadota bacterium
CGCCGCCGGCCGCACCGACGCCGGGGTGCATGCGCTGGGCCAGGTCGCCCATTTCGACTTGGCGAAGCAGGCCGACCCGGACACCGTGCGCAATGCCCTCAACTTCCATCTCAAACCCGCGGCGGTCGCGGTGCTCAAGGCCGAGCCCGTGAGCGACCGCTTCCACGCCCGGCGGTCGGCGCGCCGGCGCAGCTATCTCTACCGCATCGTCAACCGCCGGGCACCCCTGGCGCTCGACCGGGGCCGGGCCTGGCAGGTGGCGGCACCGCTCGACGCCGAGGCCATGCACCGGGCGGCGCAGGTGCTGGTGGGCCGCCACGACTTCACCACCTTCCGCGCCAGCCTGTGCCAGGCGGCCTCGCCGGTAAAGACTCTCGACGTCCTGGATGTCGGGCGCGATGGGGCGGAGATTCGGGTCACCGCGCGGGCGCGCTCGTTCCTGCACCATCAGGTGCGCAGCATGGTCGGCAGCTTGAAGCTGGTCGGCGAGGGCAAGTGGTCGGTCGAGGATGTGGCCGCCGCGCTCGCCGCCCGCGACCGCGCCCGCGCCGGGCCGACCGCACCGGCGGAGGGACTCTATCTGGTCGAGGTCGCCTATCAGGTTTAGGTTCCGGCGCCGGGACGGATCATGTTGCCGGCAATCAAGCCGATGACGCCTCCGAGAACGAGGTCGAGGAGGACCAGCCCGACCGCCACTATGGCTGTGACGCCGAGCGCCGTCTTGGCGATGAACCACTGGTAGAACAGGATGGCGACCATCACCATGAAGCCGAGAGTCTCGCCCAAACGAGAGGGCACCAGACCTCCGACCGAGGCTGCCGCGGCCGGCAGCAACAACCCTATCTGCAGCACCTGCGCCCAGTTATAGGCGACGATGTAGCCGATATATTCCTCGCTTCGGTCGATCGCCCGGGCGAGGTAGAACACCGCCAGGGGAAAGGCGACCCAGCCGATGACATAGGCGATGCCATCGACCAGGGCGATTCTCAGCCAGCTCACGCCCGCAGGGCCCTCGCCCGGGTGCAGCAGCAGCAGGATGATATAGCCGGGGGCGACCACCGCCGCGGCGTAGAAGGAGCGCCAGAAGCCCTCGATGGTGGCCTCGAAATAGGCCATTCCGTGCCGGTCCAGGCGGGCCAGGCGGTAGGCCCCGTAGAGGGCGTATGCGAACTCGCGGGCGCTCAGCACGGCCCCATCACCGAGGGCTGAAGAAGGCGTCGAGGACCGCCTTGTAGACCTCGGTCAGGGCTTGCAGGTCCCCGACGGCGGCGCGCTCGTCCACCTTGTGCATGGTCTCACCCACCAGGCCGAACTCGGCCACCGGGCAATGGTCCTTGATGAAACGGGCATCCGAGGTGCCGCCGGTGGTGCCGAGCTCCGGCCGCGTGCCCAACACCCGTTCCACGGCGTCGGCGACAAGCTCGCTCAGCGCGCCCGGCGGCGTGAGGAAGGCCTCGCCCGAGACCTGGATATCCAGGTCGTAGCGCCCGCCCACCTCATCGAATCGCTCCCTGAGCCAGCGCTCGAGGCTGTCCGAGCTGTGGCGGTCGTTGAAACGAATGTTGAAGGCGGCCTCGGCCCTGGCCGGAATCACGTTGGTCGCCGGGTTGCCGACATCCACGCTCGTCACCTCGAGGCTCGAGGGCTGGAAGTGGTCCGTGCCCTGGTCCAACTCGGCCCCGGTGACGCCGGCGAGCATGGCCATGAGCCTGGGGATCGGGTTGTCGGCGAGGTCGGGATAGGCGGTGTGGCCCTGGGTGCCGTAGACCGTGAGCCGGCCGCTCAGGCTCCCGCGCCGGCCGATCTTGATCATCTCGCCGAGGCGCGTCGGATTGGTCGGCTCGCCCACCAGGCAGGCCTCGAGCCGCTCGCCCCGCGCCTCGAGCCACTCGAGCACCTTGGCCGTGCCGTTGATGGCCGGCCCCTCCTCGTCGCCGGTGATCAAGAGGCTGATGGAGCCCCCGAAGGCCCCCGCCCGGTCATCGAGAAAACCGGCCGCGGCGGCGGTGAAGCAGGCGATGGCCCCCTTCATGTCGACGGTGCCGCGGCCGTACACGGCGCCGTCGATGACCTCCGCGCCGAAGGGATCGACGGTCCAGGCCGCCACGTCCCCGGGCGGCACCACGTCGGTGTGGCCGGCGAAGCAAAAGTGGGGCGATTCCGTGCCGATGCGGGCGTAAAGGTTGTCGATCCGGTCGCTGCCGGGCGCCGCGAAGGGGAGCCTGTGGCAGACAAAGCCGAGCCCTTCAAGGGCCTCTTGGAGCACGTCGAGGGTGCCGGCGTCCGCCGGCGTCACGCTGGGGCAGCGCACGAGCGCCCGGGTGAGTTCCAGCGCGTCGATTCGGGGAGGGCTGTCGGCGGCGGTCACGCGCGCAGGAGCTCGTTGATCGAGGTCTTCGCCCGCGTCCTCTCGTCAACCTTCTTGACGATGACGGCGCAGTAGAGGCTCGGGCCCGGGCTGCCGTCGGCGAGCGGCTTGCCGGGCAGCGTCCCGGGCACCAACACCGAATAGGCCGGCACGCGGCCGCGGCTGACCTCGCCGGTCTCCCGGTCGACGATCTTGGTCGAGGCGCCGATGTAGAGCCCCATGGACAGCACCGCGCCGGTCTCGACGATGACCCCTTCGGCGACCTCGCTGCGGGCGCCGATGAAGCAGTTGTCCTCGATGATCACGGGATCGGCCTGCAGCGGCTCGAGCACGCCGCCGATCCCGGCGCCCCCCGAGATGTGGCAATTCTTGCCAACCTGCGCACAGGAGCCGACCGTGGCCCAGCTGTCAATCATGGTGCCGCTGCCGACATAGGCCCCCAGGTTGACGAAGCACGGCATCAGCACGACTCCCGGCGCGATGTAGGCGGAGTGGCGCACCACGCAGGTAGGTACGGCCCGGAAACCGGCGGCGCGGAACCGGGCGTCGTCCCAGCCGGCGAACTTGGAGGGCACCTTGTCGAACCACGCCGCCTGGCCGCGCACCGCATCCCCGGGGCCGCCGGAAATCGGCGTCATGTCGTTCAGGCGGAAGGACAGAAGCACCGCCTTCTTGAGCCAATGGTTGACCCGCCAGCGACCGTCGATTTTCTCGGCGACCCTCAAGCGCCCCGAATCGAGCGCCTCCAGGGCCGCCTCGACCGCCTCGCGGACCGCACCTTTGGTGGCCGGCGTGATGGCCTCCCGCTCTTTCCAGGCGGCGTCGATGGTGGTCTGGAGATCGGCATCGGTCATCGGTGATTTCGACGCCGAACATGGGCCGGCTTGAACCTCCCTGTCAACACGGGGCCAGTCGGCCAGCTCCGCCCCGCTCCGCGGCCGCCGCCTCGAGCCAGGCGACCAGGTCGTCGGCGACGTGATGGATGTAATCGCGGTCGGCGCCGGCGTCATCCACACCGTTCCTGACCCACACCGTGGTCATGCCGAGGGCCGCGGCCGGCTTCAGGTGGCGCGCGATGTCCTCGAAGAGCACGGTCGTCCGCGGCTCCAGGCGGTGCCGGCTAACCAGCCGCTCGTAGGCCTCGGGCTCGGGCTTGGGCACGTAGCCGGCGGCGGCGGCGTCGAACACCTCCTGGAAGTGCCGGCGCACGCCGAGCCGCTCCATCACCCGCTCGGCATGGCTGAGCGAGGCGTTGGTGAAGATCAGCTTGCGCCCCTCGATTCGGCCGAGCGCCCGGTCGAGCGCCGGGCTCTCGGGCAGCACGCTGTGGTCGATGGCGTGCACGTAGTCGAGAAAGATCTCAGGGTCGAGGCCGTGCTCGACCATGAGCCCGCGCAGGGTGCTGCGGTGGGCCTGAATGTAGGTCTGCTGCACCTCTCGCGCCTCGGCCGGATCGACGCCGAGGAAATTCGAGAGGAACGCGTTGATGCGCCGGTTGATCTGGGCGAACAGATCACACGAGGCCGGATAGAGCGTGTTGTCAAGGTCGAAGACCCAGGCCTCGACCTGTCCAAGGCGCGCCCGTCCGGCGTTCAGGCTCGAGTCGTGTCTCCCGCTCATGGCCTGAAACGCAGGACCGCGGCAGGCCCGAGGCGCCTCCCCCGAGACCCGCCCACATTCTGCCGCTCCGGCGCGTGATCGACCAACACTAGCCTGCACAGATCATGGTGCCGACGCCGTGTTTGGTGAAGACCTCTAAGAGCAGGGCGTGCGGCACGCGGCCGTCGAGGATGACGGCTGCTTCGACCTCTTTCTCGACGGCGGCGATGCAGGTTTCCACCTTGGGGATCATGCCCCCGCTGATGGTGCCGTCCTGGAGATGGGCGCGGACCTGATCCACCGTCATCTTGGATATAAGCTCCTGGGCCTTGTCGAGGACACCGATCACGTCGGTCAACAGATAAAACCGTATTGCGCCGGTCGCCGAGGCAATCGCGCCGGCCACGGTGTCCGCGTTGATGTTGTAAGTTTCGCCGCGCGGACCGGCCCCGATGGGGGCGATGACCGGGATCATGTCGGAGTCGGCAAAACTGTCGAGGATATGAGGGTCGACGCGCTCGGGTTCGCCCACGAAGCCGAGGTCGAGGACACTCTCGATGTTGGAGTCGGGATCGCGCCGGGTGCGCCGAAGCTTGCGCGCCCGGATCAGGTCGCCGTCCTTGCCCGACAGCCCGACCGCCTTGCCGCCCGCCGCGCTGATGGCCGCAACGATCTGTTTGTTGATCGCCCCCGATAACACCATCTCGACGATCCCCACCGTTTCGCTGTCGGTCACGCGCAGGCCGTCGACAAAGGAGCTCTTGACCTTCATCCGCTCCAGCATCTGGCCGATCTGCGGTCCGCCGCCGTGCACCACGATAGGGTTGATGCCGACCTGCTTGAGAAGCACGATGTCGTTCGCGAAGGCCGAGGTCAGCTTCGCGTCGCCCATGGCGTGACCGCCGTATTTGATAACCAAGGTTTTGCCGGAAAAGCGGCGCAGATACGGCAATGCCTCGACCAGAGTACGCGCGGTGCGCAGCCAGTGTTTGGTCGCCTGGATATCCTTCTCGCCCATGGGGCGCACTCTAGCGGAATCAGGCGGGAGCCACCAGCGCGGCAAGGTCGGCGCGCAGCTCGGCGAGGCCGCAATGGTCGGCGGCGCTGGTTATCAGGACTTCGGGATGGGCGGCGGTGTACCCGGCCACCGTCTCCCGCAAGACGCCGAGCCGGTCTTGAAGCTCAGGCTCCTTCACCTTGTCGGACTTGGTCAGGATGATCTGATAGGACACGGCGGCGACGTCGAGCATTTCCATCATCGCGCGGTCCGCGGCCTTGAGGCCGTGGCGGGCGTCGATCAACAGACATAGACGGCGTAAGCTCGGCCGATCCCTGAGATAGGCGTCAATGAGCCTGGTCCAGTCTCGGACCCTGTGCTTGGGCGCCCGGACGAAGCCATAGCCCGGCAGATCCGCGAGCATCAGCCGGCCGCCCAGGTTGAAGAAGTTGATCTGCTGCGTGCGCCCCGGCGTGTTCGAGGTGCGCGCCAGCGCCCGGCGCCCGGTCAGGGCGTTCAAGAGGCTGGACTTGCCGACGTTGGAGCGGCCGGCGAAGGCCACCTCCGGCAGCCCGCCCGGCGGCAGCTGATCCAGGCTGGCGATGCCGATGACGAAGGCGCAGTCCTGGGCGAACAGCCAGCGGCCGAATTCCAGGGCGTCTGCGCCGGGCCCTTCGCCTCCCTCGGCGGGCGGGGCGCGGTCGCGCGAGGGGGTCATACCCGGCCCTAGCTTGGGCGGAAGGCGCCCGCACGCTTCATGATCATCCACTGTTGCGCCATGGACAGCAAATTGTTCCAGGCCCAGTAGATCACGAGTCCGACCGGGAACCGGGCGAGGATGAAGGTGAAGACGAACGGAAGAATCGCGAACAGTTTCGCCTGGACCGGGTCGGCCGGCTGCGGGTTGAGCTTCATCTGCAGGTACATGGTCACCCCCATAATGATCGGCCACACGCCGATATTAATCGCCGCGATCATTCCGGACGGTTCCCAATCAAACAGACCGAACAACGTCAACAGGCCCAGGGGGTCGGGCGCCGCCAGGTCCTTGACCCAGCCGAAGAACGGCGCCTGGCGCATTTCGATGGTGACGAACAGCACGATGTAGAGGGAGAAGAAGACGGGAATCTGAATCAGGACGGGCAGACAGCCGGAGACGGGATTGGCCTTTTCCCGCTTGTAAAGCGCCATCAGCTCCTGGTTCATCTTCTGCTTGTCGTCCTTGAAACGCTCGCGGATTTTTACCATTTTCGGCTGCAGCTTCTTCATCCGGCTCATCGCCCGGTAGGACCTGTTGGCCAGCGGGAAGAACACGATCTTGATGATCACGGTCAGCAAGAGAATGGCGAGGCCGTAATTGCCCAACAGCCCGTAAAAGAACAAAAGCACCTTGTGGAGCGGGATGGTCAGGAAATAGAACTTGGTGAAATCGATGGCCATGTGGAAGCGTTCGACGCCCAGCTCGTCCGCATAGCCCTCGAGGACACGGACCTCCTTGGCGCCGGCGAACAGATAGCTGGTCGTCTGAATCGCGGTGCCGGGAGCCAGGACCTGCCCGCCCTGCTCCACATAGTCGACCTGGTATTTGTCGATGCCTTGACCGGGGTTGCGGTAAGTAAAACGCGCCTCGAACGCGCTTCCCTGGTCCGGCACCAGGGCAACCAGCCAGTATTGATCCTTGATACCGATCCAGCCCCCGACGCTGGTCTCCTGGATCTGCCCCTCTCCCTGCACGTTTAGGCACGAGAACCAACATGTCTCGTCGTCGTAATAGGCCTCCTTGAGCGTTCCGTTGAGGACCCCGACCGGCCCTTCATGCATGAACCACCAGGGGCTGACCTTGGGCGTGCCGGTGCGCGAGATGCGGCCGTAGGGGAACAGGGTGACCGAGGCCACCCCGGTGTTTTCGACTCGTTGGGTAACGGTGAACAGGTAGTTCTCGTCGACTTCATAGCTCTGGATGAACGTGAGGCCCTGGCCGTTGTCCCAGGTGAGGGTCACGGGTTGATAGAGCCCTAGAATCTCGCCGTCAGCCTGCCATACCGTGTCGGCCCGAGGCAGAACCACCGAGGGATCGGCGGCGGCCCAGCCAAAGTCGGCGAAGTAGGCATCGGGTGCCTCCGACGGGGAAAGCAGGATGATTTCCGGGCTGTCGGGCGCCACGGTAACGCGATAGTCGATGAGCGACAGATCGTCGATGCGCGCTCCGGTGAGCGAGATCGATCCCTCCAGCCGGGGCGAGGCAATCGCCACCCTGGGGCCGGCCTCCAGAAGCGCCGCGCGATCCATCGCAGGCCCCGGTTCGGCACCGGCCGTCGTCGGGGCAGCCGGCAGGGCGTCGGCCGGAGTCGGCGCGGCCGGCTGCCCGGTCCCGGCGGTGGGCCGTTCGCCGACCTGCTGTTCCACGGCCTGCTGCTGGCGCGCCCTCTCCCGTTCGACCCGGGGCACGTCATAGAGGAAACTCCACGCCAGAATAACCACGAGCGACAGGGCGATCGCGATGACCAAGTTGCGCTGGTCGATCATGGACCTGGCACCGCTGCCGAACCCCGCTGCCGATCAGAGGCCATGCCGGCTGCGGGCGACGCGGCCGGCAACGCGGTCGGGGACCGGGTCGTAGCCCATGCCGCCCCAGGGATGGCAGCGCAAGAGCCGTCTCACCGAAAGCCAACCGCCTCGGAGCGCGCCGTGGTGGGCCACCGCTTGGCGCGCGTATTCCGCGCAACTCGGCGCGAATCGGCAGCTCGGCGCCAGCACCGGAGAGATCACAAGCTGATAGGCGCGGATCAGAACGCACAATATCCGGCTCATCGCGCTCATCCGGTGGGGTCCCCTTTCTCTTTTCCGGCAAGCTCACTGCCGCCGTCATCGCCGTTGCGATAGGCGCCGAGACCGCGCAAGGCGGCCTCCAGATCACCGGCCAGCGCGGCGAACGGACGGTTTACCGTCTCCGCCCGGGCGATCAGCACATAATCCTGGCCCGGCATGGCGTGCCCGGGCATGACCCTGTCGGCAACCGCGCGCAGGCGCCGCCGCGCCCGGTTGCGCACCACCGCCTGCCCCACTTTGCGGGTCACCGTGAGGCCGACGCGGAACTCCACGTTCTTTGCCTCTCCCCCGCCGGTGGACCCGTGGCGCCGCGCCTGCAAAATCAATCCCGGGGTCACCCACTTGCGCCCGCTGCCGGCGACCCGAAGAAAGTCCGGGCGCCGCTTCAGACGCCCGACCGCCAATCGCATGGTTCAGGCCGAGAGGCGCTTGCGACGCTTGGCTCGGCGCCGGGCCAGCACCCTGCGGCCGGCGACGGTCGCCATGCGGGCGCGAAAACCATGGCGACGCTTGCGCACGATGACACTCGGCTGGAAGGTGCGTTTCACGACCGACCTCCGTCGCGCGGATCGTCAAGAACGGGCTCGGTGTATAAGTGCTCGAATCGTCGAAGTCAATGAGGGTGCCCGGCCGAGGACGCACGCCGGCCTCGGGTTCACATCATAGTGAACAACGGTGAATGGCGGACGGCCGAGGCAGCTATTATTAATAGCCAGCCACTCGTTCGCTCGGTTTGCGGCACGCGACAGCGGCTAAAGGGCGAGACGAGGCGCAATGAATGATGTGGCATATCCTCGCCCCGGGATAAACTGGAACCCGGTGAAATTGAACAAACCGGAGGAATGACAGGATTGGATCAGGTGACGGAAATAAAGAAGTCCTTTTCGCTCGTTCGGCTGTTGCCTCTGATTGTGCTGGCCGCGGGTCTCGTTGCGTTTTTCGCGTTTGGTCTCGACCGCTACCTGGATTTTGGGATGCTGCGAGAAAACCGCGGGGTGCTTCTCGCGTGGGTGTCGGACCAGGGCCTTCTGGCCGGTCTTGTGTTCATGGCGGGTTATGCGGTCGCGGTGGCGTCTTCGGTGCCCGGCGGGGCGATAATGACGATCGCCGGTGGGTTCCTGTTCGGCCCCGTGATCGCCAGCATCTATGTAGTGGTGGGGGCGACGGCGGGGGCGACGGTCCTGTTTCTCGCGGCCAAGACGGGACTGGGCGACGCGCTGCGGGCCAGGGCCGGGCCGAGCCTCAAGAAAATGGAGGCGGGCTTCCGGGACAACGCCTTGAACTATCTTCTGGTGTTGAGATTGGTGCCGATCTTTCCCTTCTGGCTGGTCAACCTGGTGCCGGCGTTTCTGGGCGTGCCGCTTAGAACTTACGTCATCGCGACGTTCATCGGGATCATCCCGGGGGCATTCGTCTATGCGAGCCTCGGCAACGGCCTAGGCGCCCTGTTTAACGCCGGTGAGTCGCCCGACCTGGATATCATCTTCCAGCCGGAAATCCTGCTCCCCATCCTGGGCCTGGCGGTGCTCGCCCTGGTCCCAGTGGTGTACAGGAGGTACAAGCTGCGCAAGGCCCGAGGCGAGCAAAGCGGTTCATGACCGAACCACGCAAGGTCGATATCTGTGTCCTCGGCGCCGGGTCCGGCGGGCTCACCGTGGCCGCCGGGGCGGCCCAGATGGGCGCGTCCACGGTGTTGATCGAAAAGGCCCGGATGGGCGGCGACTGCCTGAACTATGGCTGCGTCCCGTCGAAGTCGCTGATCGCCGCCGCCCGCGCGGCGGAGGCCATCCGCCACGCCCCGCGCTTCGGCGTCGACGGCTCGGAGCCGACGGTCGATTTCGCCCGCGTCCACGCCCACGTCCACGGCGTCATCCAGGCGATCGCGCCCAACGATTCGGTGGAGCGGCTCGAAGCGCTTGGGGTGACGGTGATTCAGGCCGCCGGCCGGTTCACCGGTCCTCGGGAGATAGCGGCCGACGGCCGGGCGATCCGCGCGCGGCGCTTCGTCATCGCCACCGGGTCATCGCCGGCGGTGCCGCCGATCCCCGGGCTCGAGGCGGTGCCCTATTTCACAAACGAGACGATCTTCGACAACCGCACGATGCCCCAGCACCTAATCGTGATCGGCGGCGGCCCGATCGGGGTCGAGCTCGGGCAGGCCCACCGCCATCTGGGCGCGCGGGTAACGATGCTCGCGCGGTCTACCGTGCTCGGCAGGGATGATCCGGAGTTGGCCTCGATCTTATGCGACCGGCTCAAATCCGATGGCATGGATTTGCGTGAACACGCGAAGATCCGGCGCATCGAGCGGACGGCCGAGGGGATCGCCGTGATCCTCGATGGGAGTGGCGGCGAGGAGCGCGTCGAGGGCAGCCATCTCCTGGTCGCCGTGGGGCGCAAGCCCAATGTCGACGGCCTCGGTTTGGAAGCCGCGGGCGTCGCTTTCTCCACCAAGGCGATCAAGGTCGACGACCGGCTGAGGACCACAAACAAGCGGATCTTCGCCATAGGCGATGTCGTGGGCCCCTACCAGTTCACCCATATGGCCAGCTATCACGCTGGCATTGTGCTCCGGAACGCCCTGTTCCGCCTGCCGGCAAAGGTGGATACGCGCGCCGTGCCGTGGGTGACCTTCACCGATCCCGAGCTCGCTCATGTCGGCGCGCGGGAGGACCGGGCCCGCGAACGCCACGGCGATATCCGCGTCCTGCGCTGGCCGTTTGCCGAAATCGACCGCGCCCAGACCGAGCGCAAGACCGGCGGGCTGATCAAGGTCGTGACCACAAAGAACGGTCGGATTCTCGGCGCCTCCATCCTCGGGGCTCAGGCCGGCGAGTTGATCCATCCCTGGGTGCTGGCCATTGCCAAGGGCATGAAGATCGCCGACCTCGCCAGCATCATCGCTCCGTACCCGACCCTGGGCGAGATCACCAAGCGCGTCGCCGGCAGCTACTTCACCCCGGTGCTGTTCGGCGAGAGAACCAGGAAACTCGTCCGCTTCCTCACCCGCTTCGGCTGATCCGCCGAAGCTGTGGGGCGAGGCCGGCGAGAGACCGGGCGTCGGCGGCGCCTCACGATAAGTTGAAAATTATCCTCAAAACTTGACTGGAACCTATGGAGCCCTTGTGTATCTAGTGGTACCTCATGAACCCACGCTTGGCTTCAAAAGCCAGCGGTCGCAAGCGCCACCCGGCATTGTCGGACCTCACCAGGGACGGCGATCCGAGCTCGAGCGATTGTCAGAGAAGACCCGTGCTGGCCTAAGTCGATTCTTTGATCAAGATCGTGGGAGGCAGAGAACAGGAGGCATCGATGATCAAGAAGACCATTGCCGTTATCAGCGTGGCCGCACTCGCCGCATCCGCGGTGGCGCTGCCGCAGGCGGTTGCCGCTGCGCCGAACAGCGGCCCAATGATCCAGCTCGCGGGCTATCACAACCCGTGTAGTCCCTGCGCGGCGACCAGCCCGTGCAGTCCCTGCGCGGCCGAGC
Organism: Pseudomonadota bacterium; assembly: GCA_022571365.1. GTDB lineage: Bacteria > Pseudomonadota > Alphaproteobacteria > JACZXZ01. Next base: position 11,284 of record JACZXZ010000016.1, read on the forward strand.
AGCCGTGCAGTCCCTGCGCGGCCGAGCAGCCGTGCAGCCCCTGCGCGGCAACCAGCCCGTGCAACCCCTGCGCGGCGACGAACCCGTGCAACCCCTGCGGGGCGGTGAACCCGTGCGGGTTCTAATTAGGACAACCATCGAAAGACGCAGCATAGTCGGGGCGCCGTCGACTCTGTCGTGAGCGGGCAGCGCCCCGAAAGCTTGTCTCTCTGGCGGCGTCGTGCCGGCGGCAGTGGGCACGCCCCGGCACCTCGCAGCCAGTCCGGATGGTGCATGCGGCGGCGAACTCTTATTCTAGGCCAGCTTTTATTTTAGGCCAGCCGGCCTGAGCCTGGATTTTCCAGATGCCTCCCGTTGGTTCGCCCCGCCGCAGGGGGCGCGCCGCCGTTCTTCTCCGCGAACGTCAGGCAAGCGTTGATCCGGTCGATCTGGTCCTCCAACGAAACACGGAGCTCCGACGTGATGTCGAGCTCCCGGTCCTCGTAGACGTTCCGCTGGGGGTGTCTCTTTTGCCAAGCCGTGACCATGTCGTCGCGCTCCAGCAGCAACTCGGTGATTTGCGGCTTGAACAGTTTCATCATGGCCGTGATCCAGCGGTTCAACGGCCATGAGGGCCGCGCGTGATCGATCTCGAAGAGGTCGATTATGGCGCAGACGTCTTCGGCCTTGTACCACGTCTCCGCACAGATCCAGCGGTTGGTGGTGAACAGCCCGATCGGAAACCCGTAGGAGTCCATCGAGATCGCCACGATGTGACTGATCGCATCATTGTCGCCCTCGGGTGGGGTGAAGTCGGGCACCGACGCTGGCTTGATCCAGAAGGGCATGCCCTTGGGACGAAGGTAGGTGTGGAAGTGGCCGTGCTCCCCTTTCCGATGGGAGTGGTAGTAATACTGGGAATGGGACTCTGAATCGTATACGTCGCCGGCGGGATAGTGGTTGTACTGATAAAAGGTGCCGCCTCCCTTCAGCGCCTCTCCCACAATGTTGTCGCCGGTCTTGCCGAGCACCCGGTGGCACTCGGCAACTTCGGCGCCCGCGACGGCCATCACCCTGAGCTCCTCGACCGAACAATCCTTCAGATCGACCATGCGCGCCACCCCAAGTTCATTTCATGGGATCCGCGACGACGATACCCATTCCGCAACGACGATGCCCATGAATCCCGCGAAGCTTACGTAATCTACGCGACAACCATGAATCACTTCGCTTCAACTTGCCGTGACGCGTCACGGCCCGGCCGTCTTCAGTCCCTGTCGCTTCAGGTCCTCCCGCCGGGTTGAGGAACCAGGGTTTCCCGTGCCTGTGTTAGGCATGGTCTGCCCTGGTTCTTTCGCTATAATTCACCGGTATGTCCGGCAAGAAACTCACCCTGCCGTCGCCCGTGAAGGGTCTGTCGGCCCGGCTTCTGGTGCTGACCGTCTTCTTCGTCATGGTGGCGGAGGTGCTCATCTACGCGCCGTCGGTCGGCCGTTTCCGCCTGGCCTACCTGCAAGAGCGCATCGCCGCCGCCCATCTCGCCACCCTGGCGCTGGAGGCGACCCCGGACAACATGGTCAACCGGGAGCTGGAAAACGAACTCCTCGACCACGCCGGGGCCTACGCAATCACGCTTCACCGCAGGGATCAGCCCAAAGTGATGCTGGTGCGCGACGCGCCCGCCGCGGTCGAGGCCACCTATGACCTGCGCAAGGGCACGTTCTTCGGCCTCATCGGCGAGGCTTTCTTCGCGCTCGCGCAATCCGACAACCGGGTGCTGCGCGTGTGCGGGAACTCGCCCAAGGACCCGCGCGTGTTCGTCGAGGTCGTCCTCGACGAGACTCCGATGCGCGTCGCCATGTACGACTATTCCGAGCGCATTCTGGCGCTGTCGATCGTCATCTCGCTGATGACGGCGTCGCTGGTGTACCTGAGTCTGCAATGGCTGATGGTCTATCCCATACGGCGCATGACCGAAAACATGACCAGGTTTCGCGAGGACCCGGAAGACGCCGCCAAGGTGATCGTCCCGAGCCGACGGAGCGACGAAATCGGCATCGCCCAGCGGGTCCTCGCCGACATGGAGACGGGGCTCAGGGCTGCGCTCCGCCACAAGACCCGGCTGGCCGCAGTGGGCACGGCGGTGACCAAGATCAATCATGACCTGCGCAACATCCTGACGACGGCCCAGTTGGTCTCCGACCGCCTTGCGAACATCGACGACCCCGAGGTCAAGCGCATCGCGCCCACGCTTTTGAGCTCGATCGACCGGGCGGTGAACCTCTGCGTCCGCACCGTCGACTTCACCCGCGAAGAGCCGCCGCGGCCGGATGTCAGCCGCTTCCCGCTTAGGCCCCTGGTTGATGATGCGGGCGTCGCGCTCGGCCTGCCGGCGGCGGAAGGCGGCGCGGTGTGGGACAATGCCGTCGGCGAGGATGTGCAGGCGGACGCCGATCGCGACCAGCTGTTTCGGGTTCTGGTCAATCTGGGCCAAAACGCCGTGGAGGCCGGGGCCAAGCAGGTGCGGGTCACCGCCAAGGCGGTCGATGACGGCGTGGCCATAGAGATCGCCGACGACGGCCCGGGCCTGCCCCCGGCGGTCCGGGACAAGCTGTTCCAGCCCTTCGCCGCTTCGTCCAAGGCCGGCGGCACGGGCCTGGGTCTGGCCATCGCGCACGACCTGGTGCGCGCCCATAGCGGCAACCTGACCCTGGTCGAGAGCAGCTCCGAGGGCACGGTCTTCCGGGTCTGGCTGCCGGAGGTCAAGGGGGCGGCGACTACTCCAAATGCAAAACCTGGATCTTGAGATAGGCGGACTCCGGAAGATAGGGCTCGACCGGATGGTCTGGGCCGGCGCCCGCCGCGCGCACGACCCGTCCGGCCCGCCCGGCATCGTGGAGGCCTCGCCGCACCTGTTGGGCGAACAGCGCGGCGTCCACGTTGTGGGAGCAGGTGGAGACCAATAGGAAGCCGTCCGGCGCCACCAGCTTCGCCGCCAGGCGGACCATCTTGCGGTAGGCCCTGGCGCCGATCTGGAGGTCCTTCTTCGATTTGACGAAGGCGGGCGGATCGGCAATCACGACGTCGAAGCGCTCGCCGGCCTGCCCGAACTCAGCCATCTGGCCGAAGGCCTCGCTCCGCACCCAGCGACACCGTTCGGCCACGCCATTGAGGGCCGCCGCCTGCTCCCCCAACGCAAGCGCCGGCTGAGACCGGTCGACCCCGATCGCCTCGCGGGCGCCGGCCACCACCGCCTGCACGGCGAAGCCGCCGGCGTAACAATAGAGGTCGAGCACCCTCCGGCCCCAGCTCAGCCGCGCCATGAAGGCGCGGTTGTCGCGCTGGTCGTAGAACCAGCCGGTCTTCTGACCGCCGATCACATCGACCGGTGAGCGAACCCCGTTCTCCCTGACCTCGACCGGACCGTCGAGCGCGCCCTTGACGGTGCGGACGTAGCTATCGAGGCCTTCGAGCGCCCGGATTCGGCTCTCGTTCTTGAGCACCACCACGCGCGGATCGAGCAGGGCGTCGAGGGCGGCCAGGATGTCATCGAGAAGCCGCTCCATTCCGGCCGTGGCGGTCTGACACACCAGCACCTCGCCGTAGCGATCCACCACCAGGCCCGGCAGGCCATCGGCCTCGCCGTGGACCAGCCGGTAGAAGGGCTCCTCGTAGAAGCTCTCGCGCAGCTTAAGCGCGCGTTTCAGACGGTCGGCGAGGAACTCGCGGTCGATGTTCCGGCCGGGATCGCGGGCCAGGATGCGCAGGCTCACCAGCGTGTGGGGGTTGAAGGTGGCAACGCCGAGCCGCCGGCCGTCATCGGCGACGACGGTCACCAGGGATCCCGGAGCGAGGGATCGCTCCGTCTCATCCATCACGATCTCGTTGGAATAGACCCAGGGATGGCCGGCCCGCACCCGCCTTTGGTGGCGGGGGCGCAGCTTGACCTCGGGTCGGGCGCCGGGATCGTCGGTCATGGCCCGCTGAGTGTAGCCCGCGCCCGGGCGGGAGCAAGCGCAATGGTCGGCCGGGCGGCCGCGCCGGACCTCCTCAAACAGGCGCTAATCCCCGAGCGCGACGCCCTCGCGGCGGGGGTCGGCGCCGCCGAGGAGCCCGTCCCCGGTCACCATGATGCCGTGGAGGCCGCTCGACAGCGGACGGATCCTAACCCCGTGTCCCTTCGCCTCGAGCGCCGGGGCAAGGGCCTCCAGCTCGGTCCCCTGCTCCAGCTCGGTGACGCCGTTCAGGTTGGCGTGGTTGGCGAGGCTGATCGCCCGCTGCACGTCGAGGCCCCAGTCGAGGCTGGCGATCAGCGTCCTGACCACGTAGGGGATGATGCGCGGGCCGCCGGGCGAGCCGAGGGTCATCACCAAGCGGCCGGCGCCGTCGAACACCAGGGTCGGAGCCATGGAACTCCGCGGGCGCTTGCCCGGCGCGACCCGGTTGGCGACGGCCACGCCGTCCACCTCAGGCCGGAAGGAAAAATCGGTGAGCTGGTTGTTCAAGAGGAAGCCGCCCACCATCAACCGCGAGCCGAAGCTGTCCTCGATGCTGGAGGTCATGGCGACGGCGTTGCCTTCGCTGTCGATCACCGAGATGTGGCTGGTCGACACCCGCCCGGAGGACGGCTCCTGCGCGGGCCGGGCCGCCGCCTGCTCCCACGGCAGCCCCGGCGACGCCACGCCGATGCTGCGATCGCGGGAGATCAATCCGGCCCGTTCGGCCAGGTAGTCGGGGTCGAGCAGTCTGGCGACCGGCACGGAGACGAAGTCGCTGTCGGCGAGGAAGGCGTTGCGGTCGGCGAAGGCAAGCCGGCTCGCCTCGGAGATCAAGTGCACCGCCTCGACCGAGTTCGGCTCGAGCGCCGCCAGGTCGAAGTGCTCCAAGATGCCGAGCGTCTCCAGGGTGGTGACGCCGCCCGAGGACGGCGGCCCCATGCCGCAGATCAGCCAAACCCGGTAGGGCGCGCAGAGCGGGGCCCGGACCTTCGCTTCATAAGCCTCGAGATCGCTCTCGGAAAGGCGGCCGGGATTGTCCGCGGCGCCCCGGACGGCGGCGGCGATGTCGCGGGCCAGGGCGCCGGCGTAGAAGGCTTGCGCGCCGCCCGCGGCGATGGCGCGAAAGGTCCGGGCCAAGGGCTCGTTGACCACAATCGCGCCGACCGCTTTGGGCGCGCCATCGGCGTCGTAGAAATATCGGGCGGCCTCGGGGAAGGTCTTGAGATGCCGGTCACGGGCGATGAGCCGGTTCAGGCGCGGCGAGATCGCAAAACCCGCCTCGGCCAGTTTGATCGCCGGGGCGAACAGCCGGGCCCAGGGCAGCTTGCCGTGGTCGTTGTGGGCCAGCTCGAGAACGCCGATGAGTCCCGGAACGCCCACGGCCAGCCCGCCGACCGCGGCTTCGAAGAACTCCTTCGGCGCGCCGTCGGGGGCGAGGAACATGTCCTCGGTGGCCGCCTTCGGCGCGGTCTCGCGCCCGTCATAGGCGGTGATCTCGCCCGTCGCCGCCGCGTAATGTAGGAGGAAAGCGCCGCCGCCAACGCCCGAGGATTGGGGCTCGACCAGGTTCAAAACCATTTGCGCGGCGATGGCGGCGTCGATGGCGCCGCCGCCGGCACGGAGGATCTCCCGCCCCGCCTCGGCCGCCAGCGGGTTGGCGGCCGAGATCATGTAGCGCGCGGCGCGGGCCGGGGGACGTTCGGGCTCGGCGTCCTTTCCATCCCGTTGTTCGACCGCCGGCGGCGCCGAAGGCACGCCCTCGGCCGGCGCCTGATCGACCGGTGCCGGCTGTTCCGCGACCGCGACCGCTGGTGCCGGCTGTGCCGCGACCGCCGGCGCCCGCGACTCCTCGCCCGGACCCGGCGCACAGGCCGCGACCGCCAGGCCGAAGGCGAGTGCCAGCGCGGCCCACCTGGCTGGGAGGGACGGCCTGCGGCTGTTGTCAGGCACCACGGGCTTCAAGTTGGATCTTCTCCCGGCGCCCCATTTGACTCATTCCTTGTGGCGCCACTGTGGCGGGCAGGCGCAAAAAAGGAGCGCCTTAGGGGGTTGTCCCATCGGCGGCGAGGTGATTGGTCAGGATATTAACACACGGTCCGGCAACTCCGGTTGATCGCCGGGGTCGAGGCCCTGAGCGGGCCGGTGGAGATCGGCGTCGTTCACGACCCGGCAATACGCGGCCTCCGGCCCCTGCTCGAAGGCCGGCATAAGCGGCCGCGGCGGGGTTGAGAGGAAACCGGCGGCGCGGCATTATTGAAACGCCATTTTGCGGCGCACAAAAATGAGGTAAGAACAAGAGCTTCATCCCCGGGGGATGTTGAAGCGGGGAGCAACGGTGGCCCGTTAACGGGAAGACCGGAGACGTTGCGCCCGGGAGGAGGATGGTGAACACGGCGAGCCGCGAGGACAGGGTTACCATTCCCGACTTGCACGCCCGCAAAGGCGGCGTCCCGGTGGTGTGCCTCACCGCCTACACCACCCCGATGGCGAAGCTCCTGGACCCCTATGTCGATCTCCTGCTGGTGGGCGATTCCCTGGGCATGGTGCTCTACGGCATGGCGAGCACCATCGGCGTGAGCCTCGATATGATGATCGCCCACGGCGCCGCGGTGGTGCGCGGCGCGACGCGGGCCTGCGTCATCGTCGACATGCCCTTCGGCTCCTACCAGGAATCCCCGGCCGCCGCCTTCCGCAACACGGCGCGGGTGATGAAGGAGACCGGCGCCGCCGGCGTCAAGCTCGAGGGCGGAGCGGAGATGGCGGAAACCGTGGCCTTTCTCGTCGACCGCGGCATTCCTGTGATGGGCCATGTCGGGCTCACCCCGCAGTCGGTGCACAGCCTCGGCGGCTTCCGCGCCCGCGGCAAGTCGGAGGTCGAGGCCGAGCGCATCATCGCCGGCGCCGAGGCGATAGCCCAAGCCGGGGCCTTCGCCATCGTGGTCGAGGGCACGCTTGAGCCCGTGGCCCGGGAGCTCGCCCGGCGCGTGCCGACGCCGATCATCGGCATCGGCGCCTCGCCCGCTTGCGACGGCCAGATCCTGGTGACCGAGGACCTGGTCGGCCTGTTTTCCGACTTCACGCCCAAATTCGTCAAACGCTACGCATCGACCGGCGACCAGATCAGGAAAGCCGTCGCCGCCTATGCCGAGGACGTGCGTCAGCGCCGGTTCCCGGGCCCCGAGCACTGCTTCGGCGTCAAAGGCGAGAAGTGAGGGCCGCGGCCCGCGGCGATGGCGTGAGCGGGTGAATCATGGCGTCGGTGCCAGACTCGGCCGAAATCCCGATCGTCCGGACCGTGGCCGAGCTGCGCGGGCGGGTCAAGGCGTGGCGCGCGGCGGGCGCCGTCATCGGTCTGGTGCCGACCATGGGAGGGCTCCATGACGGCCATCTCGCCCTGGTCCGGGCGGCGCTCGCCGCCTGCGGACGAGTCGTCGTCTCGATCTTCGTCAATCCGACCCAGTTCGGACCCGGCGAGGACTTCGCCCGCTATCCCCGCAATGAGACGCAAGACGCGAAGCGGCTTGCCGAGCTCGGCGTCCATCTCCTGTTCGCGCCTTCCGCGGAGCACATCTACCCCGACGGCTTCGCGACCACGGTGACGGTGAAGGGCATGGGCGAAGGGTTGTGCGGGGCGCACCGGCCCGGCCATTTCGACGGCGTCGCGACGGTGGTGGCCAAGCTGCTTCTCGCGGCCCTGCCCGATGTGGCCTATTTCGGCGAGAAGGACTATCAGCAGCTTCAGGTGATCAAACGGCTGGTCCTGGACCTGGACATCCCGGTCGCGGTCGAGGCCGTGCCGACCGTGCGCGAGGCCGACGGGCTGGCGCTCTCATCCCGCAACCTCTATCTCTCGCCGGAAGAGCGGGCGATCGCCGCCGCGCTCAACCGGGTGTTGGCCGAGGTTGCCGCCCGGCTCGCGGCAGGCAAGACGGCCGGCGCGGGTGCGATCGCCTGGGGCCTCAAGGAGCTCGAGGCGGCGGGCTTTACCCGGATCGACTACCTCGAGGTCCGCGACGCCGAGACTCTCGGGCCGGTCGAGACGGCGGCGCGCCCGGCGCGGGTCCTGGCGGCCGTGTGGCTGGGCCAGATCCGCCTCATCGACAACATGGCGGTGGAGCCGGCGGGGTAAGACCCAGCCATCGGCCAGGGGCAAGCGCGGTTCTCGGCGCGCGCGGTCACCGCCGGCCGCTCAGATCGACGATGGGCCGGACGAACTGGGGCTCGGTGTCCCAGGGAAAGTGAATCCAGGTGTCCTGGCTGACCTCGGTGATGAAGGTGTCGACCATCGGCCGGCCGGCGGGCTTGGCGTAGACGGCGGCGAAATGGGCCTTGGGCAGCCTCTCCCGCACCGCCTTGGCGGTGGCGCCGGTGTCGACCAGGTCGTCGATGATGAGCCAGCTCTCGCCGTCGGTGTCGGGCGCGCTCAAAATCTTCACGCGGCCCTGAGTTTGGTGGTCGTAGCTGGAGACGCAGATGGTCTCGATCAGGCGAATCTCGAGCTCGCGCGCGATGATGGCCGCCGGCACCAGGCCGCCGCGGGCGATCGCCACGATGCCCTGCCAGGAGCCCAGATCCACGAGCCGCCAGGCGAGGGCCTTGGAATCGCGGTGCAGCTCCTGCCAGGAGACCGGAAACGCCTTGGTGGATTTGTCGTTGCTCTGCATGAAGGCCCCCCGTGTTGAGACGCCGTGATTAAACCCGAACCGTCGCCGCCAGGCAATCGCACCGGAGGGAAAAGCCCATCCAGCGGAGCCGGCGGCGCGGACCAGGGGGCGAGGCCGCGCCGCGGGGGCTGGCCTCAAAGGGCCCTGGCTTCGACCGGGATGAGGATGCAGCCGTCGATCTTCCAGGAGCCGTCGCCTTGCCGCTCCATGGGGTAGAGCGCCATCATCGGCACGCCGTCAGGGCCGATCACCAGCACCCGCTGGGTCGGTTGGCCCCGAAACCGCGTGAGCTCGAGGAACCTCACCCCGCGCGGCCGGTAGACGGGCTGGTAGTCCCGTCTGACCATGTCCATGAAAATCTCCGGCGTGCGGAACTTGCCCTGGATGGACGGCGAGGCGTGGGCGAAGGCGGCCGCCTCGTCGTCGCGTTGGAAGGCGGCAAGCTGGCTTTCGATGACCGTGCGGATCGCCTGCCGGTCCGCTTTGCTGACGTCCATCGGCGGGCCGGACTCCTCGGCCCAGGCCGACAGCGTCCACAGCACGACGATGAGACCGCAGAGGGCCTTTCTCATCCCCCGCCTCCGGCGTTGCCCTCCGAGGGTATAGGACACGGCCCGCGCCGGCGTCCAGTCGCGGTTGAGCCTTCACCGTCGCCGATCCGCCGCGCGCCCGGCGGCGCGCTCCCGGCTGATGAAAAAAATACCGGCGCCCCCTCGTCCCGCGGGGCGCCGATCATGAATGGGATCGCGTGCGGCTCGCCTCAGCGAACGTAGATGTGAACCTCGTTGGTCTGGGCGGTCGCGCTGGTAGTCGCCGACAGGGTGACCCGATCCGGGGGCAGGCCCATATTGGCCAGGGAACGCAACACCGCCTCGGCGTCCCGCTTGGCCATGCTGGCACCGAGCGCGACCTCCCCGGCGGTACCGGTGCTCGGCGCCACCGCGACGAGCTCGAAGGTGGCGTCGGGACGCCGCTCGAGGGCGCGAGTCACCGCCGTATAGAGGGCCTGCTCGTACTCCACGTCGGGGCGGTCAAAACGGATGATGACCAGCGGCCGACTCCCGGCGCCCGCTGCCGCACCCTCGATCGGCGCGGCCGGGGCGAAGGCCCGGTTGGCGAGGCTGGCGCCGAATAACTGACCGCTCTTGATGCCCAGCGACAGGGCCAAAAGGTTGCTGCGCTCCCGGCTCATATAGGTGGTCTGGCGGTTTACATCTTCGCTGAACTCGATCAACAGCCGCTTGATCATCACCACGGTCTTGTTGACCTCGTCCTCGAGCATGGCGAGCTGGCGGTGGTCCTCCTCGACGGCTCCAGCCAGGCCGTAGGCGGCGCGGGCCGACTCCAGAAGGTAGGCGGCCATGGACGAAGCGCCGGACACCTTGGTGGTGAGCGAGCTCAACCTGCCGATGTCGCCGTTGATGCGGTCGAGCTGCTCCTGCGCCTGGTTCCACTGGTCGACCAGGGCGGGGTTGCCCGGCGTGGTCCCGATCTGCAGGCGCGCGTTGATCGCCGCCACGGTGCCGTGGTAGCGCTCGACGTTCTGGATGGTCGCGCTGCGCACCTGCTGGAGCTCGGCGTTGTGGCTGGCGATGGTAGTCCGCAGCCGCTGCAGCTCCGCGCGCATTTCCGCCACCTTCTGGCCGACGAAGGTCCCGGTCGCAACCCCTTCGCCAGCCGCTATCTGTTCGAAGCCGGCAACCTCGGGCGCGGGCGATTCGGTGGGGAGCAGAGTCGGCTGGGCGCTTTGCTCGGCGGGCGACGGCGGAATTTCATACTGCACCGTCGCGCCCGCCGGTTCCTCGCCGGTAAGCGAAGGCCACAACACGTCGTTGGAAAAAGAGCACCCGCCTAAAAGGAAGGCCGCACTCAAAGCGGCAATCAAAGGTCTCGTCAGGACCATGTATTTACCGTAATTGAACGCTTGGAGAAAAGTAAGGTCTGCGGCTCGCCATAGTGTATCGCGGGTGTTAAAATGCCAGCAACCTATTATTTTTGCAATAAAATATTGCCGGGCACAAGATTCGCGACAAATTCGGATCTACAGCTCGGTCAAACGCGTGTTGCTGATCTCGGCGGCTCTTGCCATCATCGCTCGATTTAAAGTAGTGTCCCGCTCCGCCGCCGAATGGCAAGCAATCGCTCGATTCCTCGGCCGCAAATGCCCCGAGCGCCCGTAGCTCAACTGGATAGAGCGTCTGACTACGGATCAGGAGGTTGGGAGTTCGAGTCTTCCCGGGCGCGCCAGTTTTTTCAAGGACTTAGCTGACACCGCCGGGCGAGCATGACCCGGACAAATCGCCAACAACCGATCCCGAAAGCCCGTCCAAAGGGGCCAACACCTCGATGGGCCGCCTCCCAAATCGGGCCGAGGCGCGTCCTTCCGGCACGGCCGTGCTCCGCCGAGACCCGGCCGAGACGCGCCGCGAAGGTGAGGCGCCACAGGATCCGCGGCGGAGAGGCGGCGGCCTTCGGGTGCCGGCGCGAGCCGATTCAACGCCTTTGAAATCCCTGTCCCGGCGCGTGGCGTGAACCGCGGGGCGCCCGCCGAGATCCGCTTCGCGACCTTGGCCCCGCCCTCAAGCCGGAGAATAGACGATCGCGCGGACCGGTGTCGGCTTGAAGCCGGCCGCGGGGTTATCGCGCTCGGGACAGTTCGAGATCACCACGAGGAGGTCCATCTCGGCGCGCAGGTCCACGTAATCGCCCGGCTTGGACAGCCCCTCCGCGATCGCCACCCCGCCATCGGCGTCGACTGGCACGTACATGAAGAAATTGATGTTGGCGACGATGTCCTTTTCCCCCAGCCCATGCTTCGCTAGCTCGGCCTCGAAGTTGGACTGGCAGCTCCGGGTGTTGGTCACACCGAAGCGCACCTCGTCAATCTCGATCGAGCAGCAGCCCGCGAGCGTGTCGTGCGAGCCGCAGGTGTCCTCGACGATGGTCATCATCTTGCGCGCGCGCACGGACCACAGCACGCACCCCTTTCCCAGATAGATGCTCTTGTTGAGCTTCATGGTGTTGGCCGCGTTGTAGCGCTCGGCGGGACTGGCGGAGTTGTAGCACAGGAAATCGACCGCTTGCCGGCCTTCCAGGTCAATGAGACGCAGCATGTCTCCTTTCTGGATCCGCGCGCTCCACGGCGCGCAGGCCGGGATGATGGTGTCCTGGTGGATGCTCGCCCCCGGGATGGGGCTGTCCGTCTCGCTCGTCATTGACATCACCTTTTGATGCGACATTGCCCAGATAATCCATCGGCTGCGGGGAGACTCGCACATAGCGCCGGCTGAATCCATCTGACGAGGGCCGGCTGTTCCGCGACTTTGCTCACAATTACCGACCGGAGGTGCTCCGTCCGCGAAAACGGCGGCGCGATTCGCGGCCGCGAGACAGCGAGCGAGGGCCATCGTGACTACGGACAAAACCATTCCCTTTGATGCGGCCCGTCGCCGGGCGGTGACCAGACCCACCCGGCAGGAGGCCGAAGAAGCGGTCCGCACGCTCATCCGCTGGGCGGGCGACGACCCGGCCCGCTCGCGCGAACCGTCCTCGGCCACCCCCGGTTCGCTGAGCGGGCGGGACCAGGCGCCAATGCCGGCGGGTGCCGGCGGGTGCCGGCGCGAGCCGATTCAACGCCTTTGAAATCCCTGTCCCGGCGCGTGGCGTGAACCGCGGGGCGCTTGCCGTCCTGCGGTCCGGCTGATCAGCCGGGCAGCACGGCCTCGATCGCCGCGGTGATCTCTTGCGAAAGCGGCTCCACCCGCGACGGCCAGAGCTCGGCGAGGCTGCCGTCGGGCGCAACCAGGTATTTGTGAAAGTTCCAGGCCGGCGCCGCGGCCTCGCCGAACGCCTCGACCACCCACCGGTAGAACGGATGGGCGTCGTCGCCGATCACCGTCTGCTTCCCGGTCATGGGGAAGGTGACTTTGTAGTTCACCTCGCAGAACCGCTTGATCTCGGCCTCGGTGCCCGGCTCCTGGTCGCCGAAGTCGTTGGACGGCACGCCGAGGACCACCAGCCCCCTCTCCCGGTACCTTTCCCACAACGCCTGGAGACCCTGGTACTGGGGCGTGAAGCCACATTCGGAAGCGGTGTTGACGATCAGCACCGCCCGGCCCTTGAGGCTGGCCATGGGCAGGTCCCCGCCGTCGAGGGGGACGAATTCGAAGTCATGCGCCGACATGGCCCCCTCCTTTCCCGGGAGTCACGGTCAAAATCAGCGTCGCGGCCGACGCCCCATCAACAGCATAGCCCCCTTAAACAGCTCATTCCAGGCGATAGGACATCCCTTTTGCCGGCCGCCGCGCCCTTGCCTCGCCTGAACCCTGCCGAGGATAGACCGCGGCCGGGGAGGCGTGCCGGTCTCCCGCCCCCCGCGGGCCGGCGCTCAAGGCCGCGCTCCCGCCTCGGTCGGGCGCGCGTGGCCTGGGAGGCGCGCCAGCAGTTAAGCGAAGCCCTGTCCCGCCGTGCCGCCCAGGGGTATAGTCAAGGGCCATGACGACCATGGCCGAGCCCCGCGTCATCTCCCTCATCGCCAGCGCCACCGAGATCGTGTGCGCGCTGGGGCTCGCCGACCGGCTGGTCGGACGGTCCCATGAATGCGACTTCCCGGACGAGGTCAGGCGCCTGCCGGTGGTCACCGAACCCAAGTTCTTAACCCAAGGCACCAGCGCCGAGATCGACCGGCGGGTCAAGGATTTGCTCGAGCAGGCGCTTTCGGTCTACCGGGTCGACGCCTTGAGGCTCAGGGCCTTGAGGCCCGACGTCATCGTCACCCAGTCCCAGTGCGAGGTGTGCGCGGTGACCTTGAGCGAGGTCGAGCAGGCGGTCTCGGACTGGCTCGAGGCCCGGCCCCGGATCGTCTCGCTCGAACCCACCGGGCTCGCCGACCTGTGGACCGACATCGCCCGGGTGGCCGACGCCCTGGGCGTCCCCGAGCGGGGCGCGGCGCTGGTCGAGTCGCTCCAAGAGCGGATGGCGGCGATCGCCGAGCGCGCCGGCGGCCTTGCCGGACGGCCCTCGGTGGCCTCAATCGAATGGATCGATCCCCTGATGGCCGCGGGCAACTGGATGCCGGAGCTCGTGGAGAAGGCGGGCGGGGTGAGCCTGTTCGGCGAGGCCGGGAAGCATTCGCCCGGGATGCGCTGGGAAGCGCTCGTGCGCGCCGATCCCGAGGTGATCGTGGTGCTGCCCTGCGGCTTCGACATGGCGCGCACAAGGGCCGAGATGCCGGCCTTGACCGGCCGGCCTGACTGGCGGGAGCTGCGCGCGGTGCGCGCGGGGCGCGTCTTCCTCACCGACGGCAACCAGTACTTCAACCGGCCCGGCCCGCGGCTCGTCGAGTCCCTGGAAATTCTCGCCGAGATCCTGCACCCCGAGGCGTTTCACCTCGGTCATGAGGGCACCGGCTGGGAGCGGCTCTAGAGAGTTCCGCACGCGGCCGCGCAGCCGGGTCGTCTCGAAGGGACCCGGCAGGCAGACCTTCACGGGTCGAGGCGGCGGGGCGAAGACCTAGCAAGGTAATCAAAAACCAGTTGGGGCGGGCTTCTCATCCTTCGAGACGCGGCCCTTCGGGCTGCTCCTCAGGATGAGGAGCGTTTGGTATCAATACGTTAGCCTCGTGCCGAGGAGCGTTTGGTATCAATACGTTAGCCTCGCGTGCCGAGGAGCGTTTGATATCAATACGTTAGCCTCGTGCCGAGGAGCGTTTGATATCAATACGTTAGCCTCGCGTGCCGAGGAGCGTTTGGCATCAATACGTTAGCCTCGTGCCGAGGAGCGTTTGGTATCAATACGTTAGCCTCGTGCTGAGGAGGCGCAACGCGCCGTCTCGAAGCATGAGGGGCTTCAACCGGCGTTTTCCCGCAAGCCTCCCGCAAGCCTAGAGTATCTTGAGCACGTTTTCCGGCGGCCGGCCCAGCGCGGCCTTGCCGCCGGCCAGCACGATCGGCCGCTCGATCAGGATCGGATGGGCGACCATGGCGGCGATGAGCGCGTCGTCATCGAGGTTTGGGTCGTCGAGGCCACCTTCCTTGTATTCCTTTTCCTTCGTGCGCATGAGCGCGCGCGCCGGCATGCCGAGGAGGCCGAGCATGCGCTTGAGCGCCGCCTCGTCCGGCGGGGTCTTGAGGTATTCGATGACGGTCGGCTCGATGCCGCGCCGGCGCAGGAGCTCCAGAGTCTGGCGCGATTTGCCGCAGCGCGGATTATGGTAGATCGTAACGCTCATCCGGGTCCACCTCCCTCGCTTCGCCGTCCTTGCAGCCTCGCTGCTCCTCAAGGGGCCGCGGCAAAACATGTGACAGGGCCGGCCCCAGCCGTTAATCTCGCCGACGATGGCAGGCTTGGCAAGTCTGGGCATGGGCGCGATCCCAACCCGCCTCACCCGTTTGCTCCCCGGCGTTCTTTTGGCCTTGGCGATGACGGTCGCCCTCGCCTGCGCGCCGGCGAGGGCCCAGACGCCAGGTGCGCCGGAGCCGGCGGCCGAGACGGCCATCCCGGCCCAGGATCTCGAGGCGCTGGTCGAGACCCTCGAGGACGACCCCGCGCGCGCGCGCCTGGTCCAGCAGCTGCGCGCCCTGATCGCCGCACAAGACAGGGCCGAGGCGGAGACGGCGCCGGTCGATGCTGTCGGCGCCCAGATGCTCGCCGGCCTGTCGGCGCGCATCAAGGAGGTGAGCGGCCAGATCCTGGCGGCGGCGGCGATCGTGGTCGAGGCGCCCAGGCTTTGGAACTGGCTCCAGGCCGAGATAAGCGATGGGGCACGGCGGGCCCTGTGGGTCGAGCTGTTCGCCAAGCTTGCCCTCGTCATCGGGCTCGGGCTCGTGGCCGAATGGGTCGCCCGCCGGCTGCTCCGACGCGCGCGGGCGGCGGTGGAGGGCCGCGAGACCGACAGCCTGCTCTTGCGTTTGCCATTCCTGGCGACGCGCACCATCCTCGATCTGATCCCGATCGCCGCCTTCGCCGCCGCGGCCTACGGCGTGTTGCCGCTGATCGAGCCCGATGCGACCACGCGCCTGGTGGCGCTCACGCTCATCAACGCCAGCGTGCTCGCCCGGGCCGTCCTCGCCGTGGCGCGCATGGCGCTGGTGCCGCGGGTGCCGTCGTTGCGCGTCATCAAGCTCGCCGACGAAACCGCCTTTTACGCCTTCCTGTGGGTCCGGCGGCTCACCAACTTCGCCGTCTACGGCTATTTCATCGCCGAGGCGGCCCTCGAGCTCGGCCTGCCGGCAGCCGGCTACGCCGTGCTCTTGAAGACGGTTGGTCTCATCCTCGCCGCCATGGTCGTCATCCTGATCCTGCAGAACCGGCGGCCGGTCGCTCGTTGGCTCGGCGTCGCGGCGGCGGACGGCTCCCGGCTCCGAACCCTGCAAAGCCTGCGCTCGCGCTTCGCCGATATCTGGCACGTGGTCGCCGTACTTTACGTCATCGCCATCTATCTGGTGTGGGCGCTCCAGGTTCCCGGCGGATTCGAATATCTCATGCGGGCGACGGCCTTGACCGCGGTGATCCTGGCGGTGGCAAAGCTGGTTTCGACGGTGCTTCGGCGTTTGATCGACCGGACCTTCACCATCGCCGATGATGTCAAGGCCCGGCTCCCGGAGCTCGACGCCCGGGCCAACCGATACCTGCCCGTGCTCCACAAGTTGCTGCGGGCCGTCGTCTACACATTCGCCGCGCTGGCCGTGCTCGAGGCCTGGGGCGTGGACACCTTCGAGTGGCTCACCTCCGGTTTCGGTCAACGGGTGGCCGAGAGCGCGATCACCATCGCCACCATTCTGCTGATCGGCCTGGTGATATGGGAAGGCATGAGCTGGATCGTCGAGCGTTACCTCAACCGGACCGAAGCCGAGGGCCGTGAATTGCAGCGCAGCGCTCGGGTCCGCACCCTGGTGCCGCTCCTGCACAAGGCGCTGTCGGTGGTGCTGGGGGTGCTGATGACGCTCACCATATTGTCCGAGCTCGGCGTCGACATCGCTCCGCTCCTGGCCGGCGCGGGGGTGATCGGCCTGGCCATCGGCTTCGGCGCCCAGACCCTGGTCAAGGACGTGATCACCGGCGTCTTCATCCTGGTCGAGGACACCATCGCGGTCGGCGATGTCGTGGACGTCGGCAACCATGCCGGCATCGTCGAGGCCATATCGATCCGCACCATTCGCCTGCGCGACCTCTCGGGCAATGTCCACACGGTGCCGTTCAGCGAGGTCTCAACCATCCTCAACATGACCAAGGATTTCTCCTATTACCTGTTCGAGATCGGCATCGCCTATCGCGAGGACGTGGACGAGGTGGCGGAGGTCCTGAAGGAGATCGGCGCCGAGATGCAGGCCGACCCGGACTACGCCCCCCACATTCTCGAGCCCCTGGAGGTGCTGGGCCTCGACAAGTTCGCCGACTCCGCGGTCATCATCAAGGCGCGCATCAAGACCAAGCCGATCAAGCAGTGGATCGTCGGCCGCGAATTCAACCGCCGCATGAAGAAGCGGTTCGACGAGCTGGGGATCGAGATCCCCTTCCCCCACACCACCATCTACTTCGGCGAGGATAGGGCCGGCGCGGCGCCGGCGGCCCGGGTCAGGATGGAGGCCGCGGCCGCAGGGAAGGAAGCGCCGGCGCCGGCCCCGGCCGAGCGGAAACGGCCGGCGGCGGTCGCCGAAGTCAGGGCCGGGGCGGGCACCGCGGGCACGCCGGACCCAGGCGACGACGAGGGCGGGGAGGGTTAGCACCCATTTACCGCAAACCCGCTTTTGCCTAAATCCGCGCTAGCGCCGCCTTTCAATCCTTGCCCATGGCGAAGGCCTATCCATCGAGGCCCGGCCTCTCCGGCACCCTGGGCGCCGTGGTCCCGTAATCGGGCATAAGCAAGCCCCGCTAAGGCGGGGCCGAAAGCGTGCGTAGGCGCGGCGCCGGTCGGCGCCGCCCACGCCTCAGGCGATAGGAGCGGTGTTATAGATGCTCACATGGAGCTTCCATGAACCGTCCGCCTGGCGTTTCAAGAGGTTCACGATCTGGCCCACGCCCCTTTCAATCGTGCCGTCCTCCAACAGCTCATCCGCGGCGTGCATGCCCACCTGGTAGGCCAAGTCACCGCTGGAGCCAACCTGCTCGGTGCTGAGGCTCGCGTTCTTTACGCCCTCTTCAAGCCAATCCTTGAACAGCGCCTCGATCGCCTGCTTGCCGTGGACCACCACGCTGTCGGGCGGAAGCACGGTGGCGTCATCGGTGTACAGGGCGGCACAGGCGCCCGCGTCGCCCCGGTTGAAGGCCTCTTCCCACCGGGCGGTGACGTCTTCAACACACTGGCGGAGCGTTTCCGATTCGGGCTGGCTCGGTTGTGCCATGGATGCCTCCCCTGAAATTTATCTCAGTCCCCGTTCCCCGAATGGGCTAACGATGGCCCGAGGTCAACACAAACCGGCGCCCAGAGCCCATCTAACCCGCGATTTTCCACCCCTGCCAGCATGCCTTAAACGGACCAATCGCGCGGCGGCCTGCCCGGCCCCTCACCCCTCGACCACGATCTTGACCAGCTGGCCGACCCTCAAGGGCTGGCCCGGCGCCAGGCCGTTCAGGGTCCGGAAGCGCGCGATCCGATGATCCTCGAAGCGCATGCCCGCGGCCAGGCTTTCCACCGTATCGCCCGGCTCCACCGCCTTGACCCGGATCCTCAAGGGGCGCAGGACCCGCGCCTCGCGCTCGGTCAAGAGCCGGAAACTGTAGGTCGTGCGCCTGAGTTCCTCGGACAGGGCTGCGCTGAGCTTCGGCGGGGTCAAGAAGGCGAAGCGGTAGATGGTGCTCGGGTCGCGGCGAATGGCGACGAGGCGCAAGTCAACCGGTCCCTTTTGGGTGCTCACCCGCGTGGCGCCGGTCGCGCCCTCCAGCCCGTTGACGCCGATGGTCTCCACGGCGGCGAGGCGGCGGCCAGGCGCCCAGACATTCCGGAGGTAGTGGGCCATGGACCCCGGGACGGGCTTGGGCGCAACGTCGAAGATGATGCGCGCCCGATCCGGCCCGATGGCGACGATCCGCGAGCGGCCGTTGAACAGTTGGAATCCCGGGGGCACCTGGAACCGGAAGCCCATCCTCGGATGGATGAACAGGCGCCCCTTGACGAAACCGTTCTCCGGATCGCCGCCGTAATACATCCCGTCGATGCGGCTGAGATATGCCCCGGCGCCGAGCCGGAGCTCGGCGGCCGACGCCATCCGGGCGCGGGCCAGGCCGACGGCCTCGGCCACCCGCTCGGCGGTGCGCGGGTGGGTCGAGAACAGGCTGAACCGGTCGGCCGCGCCGGGCCGCCCGGTGAGCTTGGCCCGAAGCGCGTTTTCGGCCTCGAGGCTCTTGAGGAAAGTGGCCATGGCCATGGGATCGTAGCCGAGCCGCGTCATGTAGCGGATGCCCAGCATGTCGGCCTCGGATTCCTGTTCGCGGGAAAAGCTGCTGAGCGCGAGCGTGGCACCGAGCTCGGCGCCTTGCCCGAGCAACCGGTCGCCGGTGAGGACGCCGAGCGCGGTGAGACCGATCTGGGCGGCGAGGGCGGTGCTGTAGCGCTCCGCGGTGTGGCGGGCGGCGATATGGCCGATCTCGTGGGCGACGACGCCGGCGAGCTCCGCCTCGTTGTTGGCCAGCGCCATGAGGCCCGCGGTGACGTAGACATAGCCACCGGGCAGGGCAAAGGCGTTGACGATGTCGCTGTTCAGCACCGTGAAGGTGAATGGGAGGTTGGGCTCCTCGGCGACCCGCCCCAGCTCGCCGCCGATTTGACTCAGGTATCGCCGGATCGCCGGGTCGTGGTAGGCGCCGCCAAACTCGTCGAGGATCTTGGGGTGTTCCTCCCGGCCGATGCGGATCTCGTCGGCCGCGGACATGAAGGCGGTGAAAGTGGGCCTCCCGGTCGCCGGATTGACCGCGCAGCCGGCAAGGCCGAGCACGAGCACCGTGCCGACAATCGCGCCGAGGAGGGGCTTGAATGCGCGCCTCATTCGTCCACCAGCTCGATCTGCTCCGGATGGGTCGCCTCGATCATCGGCCCGTTGAAGGATTTAATCCAGCCGCGCACCCGAACGAGGCGGCCTTCCAGGTCCTCGAGCCGCGCCCCGTCGGCCTCGAACAGCTTGCGGTCCCGGGGCGCGATGGAGATCGTGAAGTCCTCGCGCCAGTCGGGCCCGAAATTGAGATAGCCGCGGCTCTTGACCACGGCGACCTTCAGCACCCGGCCCTCGACGAGCTGGAAGCTGTCGATGAAGGAGGGCGTCTCCTCGACCCCGATGACCCGATAGAAGGGGTGGCTCCAGATGCCGCGGCTTGCCTCGCGCGCGGCGCGCTCCAGGGCCAGCATCTCCGCGACGAGCGCGCGGTTGTCGGCGAAGCTGTAGACGCGGGCCAGGCCCAGGGCCAGCATCTCGCCCTGGATCCAGCGTCCGTCGGACAGGTGGAGGTGGGCGAGCAAGCGGCCGTAGCGGTCCATCCGGCGGCCGCCGAAGGTGAGCGTCACGACCTGCCCGAGCGTCAGCCCGGCCAGCGCCTGCTTCGCTTCCTGCGCCAGCGGCCAGGTCTCGAAGCCCGGCCGGCCGAGGGGCAATTTGGGCGCCTGGATGCCGGCCAGGCGCACCTCGGTCCGGTCCTCGAGGATGAGCGTGTCGCCGTCGACGACCTCAAGGACCGTCGCCTGGCCGCCGGCTTCGAGAGCCTCCGCCCCGGCGGCCGGGACAAGGCCCAGATAGAGCACAAGGGTGAGAACGGCAATCATCGACGACGTCAGCTATTACCTGAGGGCCATTACCTGAGGGCGCCGCGGGCGAATATATCACGGCTTTGCCGGCGCCTGCGGCGCGTCGTCAAGGTCTCGAGAGTCTTTAACTCAAGAGTCGGACACGGCCGGACGGTAGTGTCTCAGTTTGACGAAGGTCCGCTCGTAGCCAACAGCGGACACTTGGGACTCTCAGCCAAACCGTGTATGTTTATTCGAATTTACAACTTGCGATACAATTCTCTTGGTTGCAGTCATTCACAATGCGCGTACACGATCCGAACGGCAGACTCCCTTGTCCAACCCAACAAAAAAGGGCACTCTGACAGGCCGAGATCAGGAAGGGGCGGAGTGATTGTCGGAGTAAGGGAAGCGGCCTCACTCGGCGAAGTTATCGCGACGAAGGCGGTGAACAGAAACATACGATGATAGCTGAAGAGATGCCTAAGCATAATCATGGATTGTTGAGCGTGTTGGACCTCGCTCCATTACCAAAGCCCCCTGATCCCAACCGACATGTCGCAATTGCAGGCAAATACAATAGTACATATCTGCGAGATTTTGGAGTAGGCCAGGGCGAGCCTCACAACGACATGTCGCCCTTCATCGCACTGTATTATTACAGAAAGGACTGAACGGGAATTCGGAAAAGGAGGAGCCTATGAGCAACAACGATACCAGACGCACGACTGGAAAGGTCGTACGCGTGCTGAAGGATTATGGGTTCATTTCCTCAGAAACTATGCCCGACCAAGACCTTTACTTCAAAACCTCATGGTTTCAGGGGGCTCCCCCACTAAAAGAAGGTGACGTCGTCACGTTCGAACTCAAGACCTTTGGTGACGACTCGCAAGCTTATTACGTACGACGGGCTACAGACGAGATCGACTCATCGGATTTGTATAGACGCGCCTCACCCTCAGCCCCGAGGACCTACAACCTATTTAAGTGGGCCTACTTAGGATACCTTCCGAACGCACTAGCGGCGCTGAAGGAGCTTGCCCTTGACGAGCGCTGGGAGTTTAAGAACCAGCCTGACCGTCCATTACCAATTCTTTACAGCTATCTGTTTCATACTTTCGGTCGCCTCGTACTTCAGACAAAGGTTGTCGTTAACGAGTCCGTATCTCTCGCGGCCTTTAACACGGGCCTAGTTGATTCTCGCTACGAGCCAATATACGGCTTGTTTGAACCTAATCAGGAGGTGCGCACGCCATGGCAGCTTCGTGGATTTTGCATTGCGGGGGAAGATTCAAATGGACAGAACCTCGTCCGACACTTCAACCCGCTCCCGCAGGCAGCCCACTATTTCGATCAACCTGCGGACTTACTCTATGACATCCGAGGTGGAATACCGGAACTAGACTGGAATCACATCGTAATCGAGTGCATTGACAGATATCCGGACGAATTTCTGGAGGACCACCGGCCAACAGGTTTTGCGGTTGAAGATTCCAGCAAAGTGGGGGAGCAAGAAAGAAGAGCCTATTTCGAGAAGCTCGGAATGGCGATAAAGGCCGACAAGCGAGTCTATCGTCGCATAATGAACCGAGTAAAGGATGCAATTGATCTATCTATTAAGCGAACTTCTTGGAACTTTAAAACAGCTGTACCTCAGTACTATCCGAAAGTGCGACAACTCCAGTTGCTACTTCCTATCTGTTTGGTATCGGATGAAGTCGTGGACCTGGCGTTAGCAGTAGAGAAGACGGACTCTGGCAATTATCTGGGTCACACAGTTCTCACGCTTGACTGGGCCTATAGGAATGCACGACTCATCTGCAGACCCGACAGTGACTGGCTTGAGCCACATGAGATTATCGAGGGGGTCATCGACGAGGACGACACGTAGTTTTTCAGTCAGTGTCTCGAAGCTAGCGTTGTCACGCCAGCTGGCTGGTTTTGTCCGGCGGGGGCAAGAGTCTACCTTAGCGGCCCGGATATGGCTCCACTCAAATAGGCCTCAGTGCTCCGCCTAGAGTTTCAGCCCCGTCGCTCCACCGATATTCCACCTTACATCTAACTCGACACGGCGTCCAAACGGATCATTCCCATTAAGAAGACTCCGCTTCTGGGACGTTTTGCCAAATGTCCGCTTAGGGTCATAAGCGGACGTTCTCGAGACCCACCCATCACCGACAAGTTGAAACTGAGACACGGCCGGGCGGGTGTCTTGCGCGCCCGGGCGTTTGCCGTATGATGCCCCCTCTTTTTGTCCAGGGGGCACCTTCCCGGCATGCGCGGTCGGCCGACGCTCGCAGCCCTTTCCGTGCTCGCGGTGATTGCCGCGGCGCCCGTGCGCGCCGAGGATCCGGACTTCCTCGCCGTCCAGGCCGGCGTGTTCGATGTGGTCCTGGACGAGGACCGGGCCGGCGCCTTCGCCTTGGAGTACCGATCGAGCTTCAAGGCGTGGATCTTCAAGCCCTTCCTCGGCATCATGACGACCACGGACGAGGCGGTCTACGGCTATGGCGGCATCCTGGTCGACATCTTCCTCGGCCGCCAGCGGCAAAGGTGGGTGGTGAGCCCCAGCCTCGCCGTCGGCGGCTACGCCCGGGGCGACGGCAAGGACCTGGGCGCGGTCCCGGAGTTCCGCTCCGGCATCGAGATCGCCTATCGCTTCGACGACCGCTCGCGCCTCGGGCTCATGTTCCACCACATCTCGAACGCCAGTATCGGGGACCGCAACCCCGGCGCCGAGACCCTGGTGCTCAGCTATTCGGTGCCGATCCGCAACCTGTTCGGCCGCTGAAGGCGCGACCGGGCCGGCGCTCGCTGGTTTGGCTCGGAGACTGTGGTATATAGACACGGACAGCAGCGGTGATGGTGACGATGGCGAAAGCGGCGGCAGTGGAGATGGCGGATAATGCTCGTTTAGATTAATCCGGTGAATCATTGGGAACCGCTGAATAATGAACATGAAGGTTGACCAAAAGAGAAAATTATCTGAATTTGACACAGAGTTTCGCACTCTTGGTTGTCGACACTCAAACCCTGACATCTGCAAGAATAATTCTACTGAAGGAAAATGCGCGTTTGTTAGGAAGGATAATATGTGCCACCTACCTCCTCGCTCTTGGAAGAAACTCTTCGAGGAGCTCAAAAGGGTAGAAGGGAAAACGTGACGCCATCGCCTACTATTAACCCACTCTCGCCAATATGAAGTGTACCCCAGGGCGCTCACGTCTGAGGAGACTATCACACCTGTGCAAGGTATAATCGATTGAACTCAAAATTGGTTGCTTGATCCGTTTAACCCACGCCATGCTTGACATCAACAATCCATCAGACCTCATCGAGGCGATGAACCTAGAAATCCTTACAGAAACGTCCGTCCAACGACGTGCTTACTGGGTATCAGAGATTGCTACGATGAGTGGTAATTTTGAACAGGACACGTCGCGCATAAAACAGAAACTCCAAGAAGAAATTGGTCGTGGTGGCCTTGGATGTTTGCTTGACCATTTGCGAATTTGCGGAGTGATGCCGGAGTCCTATGGGCATGATTCGAGTGAGGAAAAACTGTATTCGAAATACACAGATGTTTTACTCGCAATCGCTTTCCGCCGTCTCGGACTCACAAGTTTAGTCCTTACTGAGCGAGCGGATGCAGCGGATGTGGAGGTTGTAGGGGCGGATTATAGCTTCGTCGCGGACGCGAAGTCCTTCCGATTGAGTCGAACAGCAAAGAACCAGAAGGATTTCAAGATTCAAGCTATGGACACTTGGAAGCAGGGCAAGCCTTACGCGACTGTAGTTTGTCCACTTTATCAGCTACCTCGGCGCTCAAGTCAAATTTATCAGCAGGCGGCAGCTCGTAATGTCTGTGTGTTCTCGTATTCGCACCTAGCAGTTTTAGTTTCCTATGCCGATATTGCCGGTTCTGAAAGGTCACAGTCCTTGCTCGGCGAAGTGTTTCAGATCGTGGAAGCATTGACACCTTCCAAGGACGCTACCTCGTATTGGCTTGCTGTGAACCGAGCAATGTTAGATTTCGATGAACGAATGCGACCGCTTTGGGAGACCGAGAAGAAAGCTACATTAGATGCAATTAAAGTCGCGAAAGAGGAAGCTCTAACGTATCTGGCTCGAGAACGTGAAACGATCATGAGTTTGAGCCGTGATGAGGCAGTTCATCGGCTCATCAAGGCTCATAAGATCGACACTCGAAGGGATAAAATTCGATCTATTACGGACAATGGGCTATTACGTGTGGTTTAAGACCGAAAGTAAATCATCAGCTAGGCGTTCTTCGCAGATTTTTACGTAGGCTGGATTGACCTCATAACCAATGTAGACTCTGTTGAGGAGCTTTGCCGCAACCAACGTTGATCCGCATCCCGCAAACGGATCAAGGACGGTTTGTCCGGGCTGGGTAGTTAATTCGATCAGAGCCTGCATGAGTTTTATGGGCTTTTGGGTCGGATGTAGACCAACCTCTTTGCTGTCATAGCCGCAGCGTATCACGTTATCCGAACGTTCCACATAGCGGGCAAACGCGTCCTGATGGTACGCTCCTACACCATGATTCAAGACGTTGTCGGCAATTGTCGTGCCGATCTTATAAGGCTTGCAAAACCACAGAATGGGTTCAAAAATCGGTCTGAGATTCCCGACACGCCATCCTCGCCATTCTTTGGCACAATCGTCGTCGCCTCGTCTTTCGTAAATCACGCTTAGACGTTGTGCTCGATGCGGTGCTCTGTCTCTCATCCATGCGAGGATGTCCTTGAAACTGAATCCCGCATCCTCGAGGGCGGAAATGCTGCGATGGCCGAGCCTACGGCCTGCAAAGATGATCGCTGATCCTCCGGGCTTCAAAACTCGCAGCCATTCAGCTGCCCACTTGGAGCACCATTCGTAATATTGGTGCGGAATCTCGCGATCAGCTTTGGACCACCCATTAATGGGTTTTCCACGTTTCTTAAAAATCACGCCAGCTTTTTGCTGGGCTGGGCTTGAGCCGAGGTAAGCGGAGTTGGTGTTATCATGGAGAACATCCCAGTCCTCGGTCCCAATTCCATATGGGATATCGCTGAGAATCAGATGTACACTGTTATCGGGGAGCTCCCTAATCGCAGTAACGCAGTCCAACTGAATGATTTGGTTGTGTGGTAAAATAGTATTTTTATTTATCATTTCTAACATGCTCATAGGATACTGTCATCCGCAAGAAACGCGCTCTCGATGTGGAGTTGCGCAATACCCATCGCGATCGAGCACACTCATTTATAGCCGAAAATTTCGCCCATGGCTCTAATTTTCGTCCCTGGCCCTGTTGCCCTCCAGCTTCGGCTTCCAGAAATCTAGCCTGGACTTAGGCAGCCTAGCCAGCGGGCAATCCGAGTCCGGGTGCCTGTGCCAGAAACACCCGTGCACGAAGACGACCCTGCGCCTCCCCGGAGTTCCGCTCCGGCATCGAGATCGCCTATCGCTTCGACGACCGCTCGCGCCTCGGGCTCATGTTCCACCACATCTCGAACGCCAGCATCGGGGACCGCAACCCCGGCACCGAGACCCTGGTGCTGAGCTATTCGGTGCCGATCCGCAACCTGTTCGGCCGCTGAAGGCGCGACCGGGCCGGCGCTCGCTGGTTTGGCCCAGAGACTGTGGTATATAGACGGGCGAGGCCGGTCACGGGCGCCCGTAGCTCAGTCGGATAGAGTACAGGATTCCTAATCCTGGGGTCGTGGGTTCGAATCCCGCCGGGCGCGCCACCTCTTCTCCTACGATCACCAATGCTTATCGGCGATCGCCCCGGAAACCCTGTGGGCGGCGGGCCTCCGATGTTGCATACTTGATCTTCGGGCCGACAACTTCGCGGTGATCGCGAATGCCAACGGAAAGCGGCAAACAGGCGAGGCGTCATGCATGGCCTTGATCAGGGCCTTGATCAGGGCTTGGTGAGGCGCCGCCGGGTCGTCGCCACGGCGCCGAGCTTACCAGCCGCGCCACGGCCAGGGCGGTCGCCCTA
>JACZXZ010000017.1 GCA_022571365.1 Pseudomonadota bacterium
AATACCTTTGAAGACCAAGGGAGGTCAAAATGTTAAAAAGAGCACGTATCTCGTGGATTATCCTTATGAGTATTTTGATGCTACTTATCTCTTTACCAGCATTTGCGCATGGCGTTGAAGCTGAGCGTCTTCTGGCACCCCAGTTTAGTGAACAGCCTATCGCGCTCCTCGATGGTCAGGCGCCGCTCGGTCCGGTCCGGCATTATGAGCCGCAAATTGTTGAGTTCTTGGTACATGCGGAAGCGCTGAGTGAGCGGCAGGGCGAGAGGGGCGCGCTTGTCGCTCGGGTCCAGCTCGCAGTTGCCCGGCTCGACCGGCTTCAAGGGCCTCTGGAAGAAAAGCGTTTCCCGAATCTCCTCACGCGCCGCGTCGGTAAGCTCCGGGTGGTGCGGTGCCTGCGTCGCCCACAGGGCGTCGAACTCGGCCTCGTACATGGCGCGCGAGGGGTAGAAGCCGATGCCCGGCCGGGCACGCGCCGTCTTCCCCTTTCGCAGGCGCCGATACAGGAACTCGCCAAGAGTACGGGCGCCGGATTCAGCCAGCCGCCGCTGCAGTTCCGTGACGGCTTGGCGAACCTTGCCGACCTCTTTTTCGTCTATGTCGCTCTTGCGGTTGCTCTTGAAGCCGCGCCGCTGGTCCAGGTGGAACAACGCCCGGCCGAACTCGAACGGAGTCAGGGACTCGTCCAGCCCCCGCGCCCTGAGTTCGTATGGATCGAGGCGTTCGAGCGCCTTGCGTTTCTCGGGGGCCGGGGGCATCAAGCCGTGCCGGACCAGCGCGTTCATGAGCTTCCGCCGGCGCTGGAGGTAGCGGTCCCTCCGGCGCCGCATGGAACGCGCGTCGCGGCGATCGGCGGCGAGCGAGGTCCCGCTTTTCGGATCGCGGCTGTCGTGGAAGATGCGGACGCCTAGATCGACGATTCCGGTTGGGCGCCTGTCGCCGTCCAAGCGCAGCAGACACCACCCGAGGGAGTTGGTGCCAATGTCCAGTCCCAGACGGTGAGCCATCGTGCAACCTCCGCTTGATTTTTTGTTTTCCCCAATGTATCTTTAGCGCACCGTGATTCCAACCGTTTTAGCCGATGGGAGATCGCGGTCCTTAAGCGGAGGTCTTCGGACCGAAGCAGCCGTTAACAAGTGTTTCGGCGAAAGCCGTAAACGCAAAAGATGAAGGGACGGGCCTTGAGCCCGTCCCTTTTACTTTGGCCCGAGGCCTTGATGGCCGCCGGAACCGCGCGCGTTTGAGCCCCCCCTCCCCCTACAGCAAAAATCGCTGGAGGTGCTCTTGGATGTTGGCCTCGAGCTCGGCGTTCAGGTCGGCCATCAGGGCCTCGACCAGCTCGAACCAGACTTGCTCGCGCTCGTTGAGCGTGAGGTCCTCGGGCACGGTCAGCGAGCGCTCGGCCCGGGCCCGGACCCGGCCGTCCAGATAGCCGCGGTCCGAGCGGATCTCGATCACCACCTCGACCGCCGCGTCGTAGCGCTCGGCCTGCTCGGTGGTGAACAGCCCGGTGAGCCCGCCCAATCCCTGGAGCCTGGTCTCGATCACCCGGGCGTCGGCGATAATCACCACCGCCCGGCCTTGCACGCCCGCGGCCCGCAAGCGGTCGCGGGCCCAGCGCTCGGCGGCGCGCAAGGGCGGCGTCGGGAACAGGTGCTCGACATGGGGCGGGGCCAAGGGCGGGAGGTAGTCCGAGGTGATCTCGATCTCGGCGACGTCGAGGGAGAACGGCTGGAGATGGGTCCAGGTGAGCTCCGGAAAGGTCGGCCGGGGCGGCGGCGTCTCGCAAGCGGCGAGCGCCGCGGCGACCGCGCCGGCAAGCGCGATCAAGGGCAGCCTGGAGAGAAGAATCACCGGCGCTTCCATGGCAGGGGACAGGCCGCGCCATATTGCCACGGCCGGCCGGCAAAGCACAAGGACGCCGGGCTCAGCTGCCGTAGACGGCGGCGAGCTCGGCCTCGTCGAAGGTGAAGCTCGTGTTGCAGAACTCGCAGGTGACGATGATCTTGCCGTCGACCTTCATGTCCTCGACCTCGGCCCGCGGCATGGCCTCGAGCAGATGGACGACACGCGCGCGCGAACAGCGGCACCCCACCTTGAGCGGGCGCTGCCGGTAGACCCTGACCCCGTCCTCGTGGAACAGGCGGTAGAGGAGCACGTCGGGGGCAAGGTCCGGGTCCAGGAGCTCTTCCGTCGTGCTGCCGCCCATGAGGATGAGCGCCCGGCGCCAGTCGTCCTCGGCCGCGTCCGAGAGAAGTCCCTCGCCCGGCTTCGGCGGCAGGCGCTGGATCATCAGCGCGCCGGCCCGCCACGCCGCCCCGCCGCTTGCCGCCGGGACCCGGCCCACGGCCAGCTTGATGGCGGCCTCGACCTGCTCGGACTGGCGGAAATATTGATGGGCGCAATCGGCGAGGCTCTGGCCGCTCAGCTCGACGACGCCCTGGTAGCGGTCCGTGTCCGCCCCCTGGTCCACGGTAAGGCCCAGGAAGCCCGCGCCGAGGAGCCGCGGCACCGAGCCCGCCGAGGCACCGTCGCCCGGCGCGGCCGAGACGGCGGCCAGACGCTCGCCATCGTACTGGGCGTAGCCCCTGACCTCGCCGGCGCTGGTGACGTCGGCGACCATGAGCGTGATCGGGCCGTCGCCATTGGTCTGCAGGGTGAACACGCCGTCATATTTGAGCGCCTTGGCGAGCGCGGCGGCGAGCACCAGGGTCTCGCCCAGCATGCGCGCCACCGGCTCGGGATAGTCGTGGCGGGAGAGGACCTCGTCCACGACCGCCCCGAGCCGCACCAGGCGCCCCCTCAAGCTCGGCTGCTCGATCTGGAAGGGCTGGACCAGGTCGTCGGGCGGGGCCGCCCCGGCGGCGCTTGGCTCGGGCGTCATCCCAGACACCAGGCGAGGATGCCCTTGTGGGCATGGAGGCGGTTTTCCGCCTCGTCCCACACCACCGAGCGGGGCCCGTCGATGACCGATTCGGTGACCTCCTCGCCGCGCCGGGCCGGCAGGCAGTGCATGAAGATCGCGTGCGCAGCGGCGAGGCCCATCAGCCGGTCGTCGACCCGGTAGGGCGCCAACAGCTCGCGGCGCTCCGCGCCGGCCTCCTGGCCCATCGAGACCCAGGTGTCGGTCACCACGCAGTCGGCGCCCTCGACCGCGGCTTGCACGTCCTGGCCGACGGTGACGCGACCGCCCTCGGCGCGCGCCCATTCGAGCTCCGCGGCCGGCGGCAGACAAGGCTCGGGACAGGCGAGGCGGAGGTCGAAATCAAAGCGCACGGCGGCCTGGATCCAGGTGGTTGCCATGTTGTTGCCGTCGCCGCTCCACGCCACCACCCGGCCCGCGATCGGGCCCAGATGCTCCTCGAAAGTCATGACGTCGGCCATGACCTGGCACGGGTGGCAGCGGTCGGTGAGCCCGTTGATCACCGGCACCGTCGCGTGCCGGGCCAGCTCACGGAGCTTCTCGTCGGCCGTCGTGCGCAGCATGATGGCGTCGACGTAGCGCGACAGCACCCGGGCGGTATCGGAAATGGTCTCGCCCCGGCCGAGCTGGGTGCCGGCGGACTCGAGCACGATGACCTCGCCGCCCAACTGGCGCATGGCGACCTCGAAGGAAACCCGGGTTCGGGTCGACGGCTGCTCGAAGATCATGGCCATGGTTTTTCCGTCCAGCGGCCGCCCGCCATCCCGGTCGCGCTTGAAGCCGGCGGCGAGGTCCAGGATCTCGCGCAGGGTCCCGGACTCGATCCCACCGAGATCGAGGAAGTGACGCGGCTCAGCCATTGCCCGAGGGCCACGCGGCGCAGCTGCGCCCGAGGATGTCCAAGGCCTGCTCGACATGGCTTTCGTCGATGATCAAGGGCGGCAACAGGCGCACCACATTGTCGCCCGCGGGCACCGTCAACATGCCGTTCTCGCGCAGCCGGGCCGCGAGCTCGGTATTCGGCACCGCGCATTTGAGGCCGATGAGGAGACCCGCGCCGCGGACCTCGGAAATCACCGCGGGATAGCCCTCGACCAGGCCCTCGAGCCGCTCGCGAAGGAGGCGGGCGATGGCCTCGGTCCGCTCCAGAAAGCCGTCGTCCAGGATCACGTCCAAGACCGCGTTCGCCACCGCCATGGCCAGCGGATTGCCGCCGTAGGTCGAACCGTGCACGCCTGCGGTCATGCCTATCGCCGCCGCCTCGGTGGCCAGGCACGCGGCCACCGGGAAGCCGCCGCCGATGCCCTTGGCGACGGCCATGACATCCGGCGCCACGCCCGCCCATTCATGGGCGAACAGCTTTCCGGTGCGGCCCATGCCGCATTGAACCTCATCGAAGAACAGCATGAGCCCGTACTCGTCGGCAACCTGGCGCAACCCGGCGAGATATTCAGGGCTGGCGATCCGGACGCCGCTCTCGCCCTGCACGGGCTCCACCAGGATGCCCGCGGTCTCCCCGGTGATCGCCGCGCGCAGCTCGCCCATGTTGCCGAAGCCGACATGGTCGAAGCCGTCGACCAGCGGCTCGAAGCCCTCGGTGTGCTTGTCCTGCCCGCCGGCGGAAATGGCGGCGAGCGTGCGGCCGTGAAAGGCGCCCTCCAAGCAGATGATGCGGTAGCGCTCCGGATTGCCGGTCTCGTCGTGATACTTGCGGACCAGTTTGATGCCGCACTCGATGGCCTCGACCCCGGAGTTGGAGAAGAACACCGTATCGGCAAAGCTGTTGGCGACAAGCCGCTCGGCCAGGCGTTCCTGGTCCGGAATCCGGAACAAATTCGAGCAATGCCAGAGCTTGGCGGCCTGCTCCTGGAGCGCCTTCACGAGATGCGGATGGGCGTGGCCCAGGCCGGTGACCGCGATGCCGCTGGCGAAGTCCAGATACCGCCTGCCGTCGGTGGCGTAGAGATAGGCGCCCTCGCCCCGCTCGAAGGCGAGATCGACGCGCCTATAGGTTGGCATCACGGCTGGAATCATGCCCGGCTCCTGAGGCCCGAAGGGCCAGGGTCCTAAACCCTTACGGCTCTCGCGGAAAGCCGCAGAGTATCTGAATCGATGCCCGCCCTGTCAACGGAAAGAGCGGGTGGGCCGCCCGGCGCGCGGCCAGGGAACGGCGCTTCAAGGCTTGAGCCTGTAGCCGGTGTGAAACATCAGGTGGCAGGCCGTCCAGAGCGCGATGTTGATCCCGATCATAACGGCGACGCCAGCCCCGAGCGCGCTGTCGGCATGGCCGATGAAGCCGTAGCGGAAACCGTCGATCATGTAAAAGAACGGATTGAGATGCGCTACCGTCTGCCAGAACTCCGGCAGCCGCTCGATCGAATAGAACGTGCCCGAAAGAAAGGAAAACGGCATGATCACGAAATTCGTCACCCCCGCGATGTGGTCGAATTTCTCGGCCCAGATGCCGGCGATCACGCCCAACAGCGACAGGGCCAGCGACGCCATCACGGCGTGAAACAGGATGAAAGCGGCGTCGTGTACGTGCACCGGGATGAAGATCCACATCCCAAGCCCGGTCGTGACCCCCACCAGGACCCCGCGGCTCAAGCCCCCGAAGGCATAGCCGAAGGTGAGCTCGCCGGGGGACAGAGGCGGCATGAGCACATCGACGATATTGCCCGAGATCTTCGAGACCACCAGGGACGAGGAGGTATTGGCGAAGGCGTTCTGAATGATGGCCATCATGATGAGCCCGGGCGCGAGGAATTCGACGAAGGGCACGCCGCCCAACGCCTCCATCGCCCGTCCGAGGGCGAGCGCGAAGATGGCGAGGAACAACAACGTCGTCACCATCGGGGCGGCGACGGTCTGGGTGAACACCTTGAGGAAGCGGCGCACCTCCTTGAGATAGAGGGTCCACACGCCGCGCCAGTTCACGACGCCGATGAAGCGGGGCACGGGAGGGGTCGGCGGCGTCCTGTCCGATGGAGCAGTGTTCACGGCCGGCGCAGCATAGAGCGGGCGCGGTTTCCGACGCAAGGGGCCGGGGCAAGCCGAGCGCCGGCCGCCGGAGCAAACGGACAACGCCCGCCGCAAGAGCCGGACATGACGCGAGGCCTTTTGGCCGCGCCCGGGCCGATCGGGCGATGCCCTCGGAAAACGGCGAATCAGGCCGCCTCGAGCATCTCCTCCAAGCGCTGGGTGGCCACCTCTTCGTCGATCTTCTCGACGGCGGCGAGCTCGCGGGCCAGGCGGTAGAACGCGGCCTGATAGATTTGCCGCTCGCTGTAGGACTGATCAGGCTGATCGGCGTTGCGGTGCAGGTCGCGCACCACCTCGGCGATGAAAATGGGATTGCCGGAGTTGATCTTCGCCTCGTATTCCTGGGCCCGACGGCTCCACATGGTGCGCTTGACGCGCGAGCGGCCGCGCAGGATGGTCAGCGCCGTCGCCATCACCTTGCGCGTGCTGAGCCGCCTGAGGCCCGAGACCTCTACCTTCTGCACGGGCACCCTGAGGATCATCTTGTCCTTGGCGAAGTCGATGACAAAAACCTTGAGATCAAAGCCGGCGATTTCCTGAGTCTCGACGCCCTTGATCTTGCCGACGCCATGAGTCGGATAGACCACATAATCCCCAGGGTTGAGCTCGAGTTCCTTCGACATCCTTCGTCCTCTCACGGCACCGACAACAGCTCTGGCGAGCTAAAAACGATCTAGCCAGACGCACAAAACGCGGCCGCTCGCCACGCCCATCACCGGGCCGTACCACATCTCGCTTCGTCCCACGGCGGGCGGAAATGCCCGATTTCTGCGGAGATACGACCGGAAACTGTGCCTCATCTGTTCTTATTTATAGCATATTGCAAGGCAAAATAACAGCGACCAACCCACCCTTGCGACGCTTCGCCTCAAGGGTGGGTTGGTCCTATCCCTGAAAGGCTAACGCTTGGCTGGATTCGGGCTGAAGTGCTTGTCGAACTTGTCGGGCACGTCGCGCCACTCGTCGGCGTCCGCCGGGGGCTCTCCCTTGCGGGTGATATTGGGCCAGGCCTCCGCGTACTCGCGGTTCATTTCGACCCACTTTTCCATGCCATCGTCGGTGTCTGGACGGATCGCCTCGACCGGGCACTCCGGCTCGCAAACGCCGCAGTCGATGCATTCGTCGGGGTGGATCACCAGCATGTTCTCACCCTCGTAAAAGCAATCGACCGGGCACACCTCCACGCAGTCCATAAGCTTGCACTTGATGCAGGCATCGTTAACGATGTAGGTCATCGTGCTCTCCAGTTCCGCAACATGCATATCTGCCGAACCCACGCCCCTGTCAAGACCCGCCGGCCCAAGGGCCTGGTTGAGGAGTCCGACACGGCAGCGATGCCGGCGATCGATATTAAGGTGGACCGCTAGGCACCGATCCCGAGGCGATCCAGGACCCGCTTGCGGGCGGCACCACATTCCCGGTCGGACACATAGACCAGCCCGCCGACGCGTCTGAGCAGGTTCGCCTCGTAATCGTGCAAAACCCCGTCGGCGTAGGCCACCTCCCAAAGCATTTCGATCAGACGGACCCGTTCGGCGTGGGAAAACCGGTTCTTGATCACGCGGACATAGGACCACAGCTCGCCGGCCCAGGCCGCCTCCCGATCGGCCTCCGCGAGCAAGTGGTCGGTCTCTTGGGGGTCGAGACCGAACCGCGCTCGAATGAGAGTCTTGATGGTCTTGCGCTCGGTCTCCTCGAACCGGCCGTCGATGCGCGCGGCCTCCACCAGCAACACGGCCGCCGCCAGATGCAGCTCGTCGGTGCTGTGCCGTTTGTCCGGCTCTTCGGCCCCGCCGCCGCGGTCGACGAAAAGGGATTGGATGCGATCGAACATGTCTCTGCCTAACATAGCCTCAAGGCGGCACGCAACCCCGGTGAATGTGCTCCTCAGGCCCTGCCCGAGGCGGCCCGCGCCGCTTGGATGCCGCCCATATCGCCCCGCCCCAGGACCTGAGATCGGCCCGCCCCAGGCGCGCGGATCTCAGGCGCAATCACCGTTTGCTGTTGAACCGCGGCCTGGGGCCGGCATATCTCGACCGGCTCCTGGACACTTATTGCAACGCAATACGCATCCATCTCTTTTCTCAGAGCAATTGGCCCCGCCGCCCTGCTGTTCATCGGCCTTGTGGGGCCAGCCTATGCCTATGTCGATCCGGGCTCGGGCAGCCTCTTGCTGCAGCTCCTGATCGCATTCGCCGTGGGCTTCATGTTCTACCTCCGCAAGTTCCGGCAAAAAGTGGCGGAATTCCTGAATCTGAGAGGCCGGAAAACCAAGAATCGCGACGTCGCCCGCGACGTCGAGCCCGGCGAGGGCCGGTGAACCGCCGCCTTCGCCATCTTGTCCTGGCACCCCAACCGCACGACGCGACGGCGACCACAACCGGCCGATGCGCGGCGCCTTATCCCCGGCCCAACCTTGGACCGGATGATGGTACGCAATTGGCTGGCTGACCCGCGC
The DNA here is from genome assembly GCA_022571365.1 of Pseudomonadota bacterium. Classification (GTDB taxonomy): domain Bacteria; phylum Pseudomonadota; class Alphaproteobacteria; genus JACZXZ01. The sequence continues at coordinate 8,424 of JACZXZ010000017.1, forward strand.
GAAGGGTGATCCGACGGATGCGCGGGCGCTAAACCGGATGCGCGGGCGCTAAGCGCCGGTGCGCGGCGGCGACAGATCCTGGTAGAGAGCGCCCACCTCGGCGACCGGCCGCCGCCGCGTGCCCAACATCACCACCTTGACGACACGGATGTGGGACCCCTGGGGAAAGGTGAGGACGTCTCCGGCCTTCAAGGGGTGGTGTGCCCTGCGGATGATCACCCGATTCACGCGCACCCTGCCCGCTGCGCACAGTTTCGCCGCCACCGAGCGGCTCTTGAAGAAGCGCGCGTGCCACAGCCACTTATCGATCCTGAGCCGCGTCTCGCTCGTCCCGCCCCGGTGATGATGCCCCGTCATCGTGCGATCAAGAGCCCGCGCAACTTGGCGAAGGGCGAGTCGGCATGGGCATCGGCCTCGCGTTTCCTCTTGGCGCGCCCCTTATGCCTGCGGTGCCTCTCGCGGGTAAAGCTCACGCCCGTCTGGTCCTGGACGGCGCGATAGCCGAGCGCGGCAAGGACGCCGGCCAGCTCGCCCGGGGGGCATTCCACCAGCGACGCGAGCACCGGCGTGGCCATGAACGGGCCCTGACGCGATAATTTGCGCGCCGCCGCAGCCAGCTTTTCGAGCCGGTCGGCGCGGACCGCCCGGGTGCCGGCGGGCGGATAGCCGACAGCCGCGTAGAATCCGGCGGGCAGCGATTCGTCCAACGGCGCCGAGACGCGGCCCGGGGGCGCCGGCGGATCGTCGAAGTCGTGATAGACCGCCCACAAGAGCGCCCTGATCTCGACCGCCGCGGGTTTCAACAGGGCGGGCATGTAAATCAGCTCTTGGCCCAGCCGGATGCCGAGTCGCGTGAGCGCCTTACGGTCGCCGGCGGTGAGCGCCCTGAGCTGATCCGCCACCGGGCGCCTGCCCACCGACCCCAACCCCTCTGAGAGCTGGAACACCAGCCCGCGCGCGGCGCCGCTGAGGTCACAATCGCGCGCCCGAAACAAGCGTTCGAGTTGTGCCGCGATATGGCTTTCGAGCCAGGCCGCAAGACGGCGTCGCATCGTCTCGCGCAAGGCCGGCTCCAGGAGGTCGCTCGGCAGGGGCTCGGCCTTGGGCGTCAAGATATCGTTCCCCGCCCTCAAGCGGGCAACCGGGACGCCACGCCACAACAGCCGGCCGTCCACGCCGAGAGCGAAAGCCGCGTCGCCTTCATCGGCAAAGCGCCGGACCCGCACGGCGATCTCGCCGCGGAGGGCACGCCGCGCCGCGTTTGTCAAGGCCCGGGCGTCGTGGCGCTCGGCCGCCTCGTCGGGGATGAACCGGAACCCTTCGAGCCGGCCCACATACTCGCCCTCGACCACCACCTCGCCGGACTTGGCCACCGCCCCCACAAGCCGCTCCCGACCACGCATGCGCTGCACCAACACGGTGGCGCGCCGATCGACAAAGCGCTGGGTGAGCCGCTGGTTGAGCGCGTCGGACAGCCGGTCCTCGATGGCGCGCGTCCGCTGCTGCCAGTGCGCCGGATCTCGAACCCAGTCGGCGCGATACGAGACATAGGTCCAGGTGCGGATGGACGCGATGCGGGCGGTCAGCGTGTCGATGTCGCCGTCGGTGCGATCGAGCCGGGCGATCTGCGCCGCCGCCCAATCCTCGGGCAGGCGCGCCTCAGCTGCCCTCAGATACCGGTAGATGCGCGCCAGCAGGCGGGTGTGGGCGTCGCTCATGATCTTGCGGAAATCGGGAATCTGGCACACCTCCCACAACAGGCGTACCGCCTCGGGGTTGGCGGCGAGCCGTTTGATCTCGGGGTCTTTGGCGAGCCCCGAGAGCGCGAGGTGGTCGTCGCCGTCCCGGGCGCGCGCCAGCGCCGCCGCCGGGGGTCCCACCTCGAGACTCTTCAAGAGCGCGGCGGGCGACGAGAAATCGAGGCTGGCGTTGCGCCAGAACACGGAATCCAGGGGATCGAAACGGTGGTTCTCGACCGCCTCGACGATCTCGGGTTCGATCGGTCCAAGCCCGGCGGTGGTGCCGAAGGTGCCGTCGCTCATATAACGTCCGGCGCGGCCGGCGATCTGCGCCACCTCGGGCGCGGTGAGCCGCCGCGAGATCAGCCCGTCGAACTTGGTGAGGCTGGAAAAGGCGACGTGGTTCACCTCCATGTTGAGACCCATGCCAATGGCGTCGGTCGCCACCAGGTAATCGACCTCGCCGGCCTGGTACATGGCGACCTGGGCGTTGCGCGTGCGCGGGCTCAAGGCCCCCAGGACCACGGCGGTGCCGCCGCGCTGGCGGCGCATCACCTCGGCGAGGGCGTAGACCTCGGGGACCGAGAAGGCGATGACGGCGCTCCTGGGCGGCAGGCGCGCGATCTTCTTCGACCCGGTATAGCCGAGGCGGGAGAAGCGCGGACGGGTGATGAACCGGGCCTCCGGTATCAGGCGGCGAATCAGTGGCCGGATGGTGTCCGAGCCGAGGAACATGGTCTCCTCCCGGCCCCGGGCGTGAAACAGACGGTGGGTGAAGATGTGGCCGCGCTCGGCGTCGGCGGCGAGCTGGATCTCGTCGACCGCGAGGAAATCCACCTCGCGGTCGAGCGGCATGGACTCGACGGTGCAGATGAAATAACGGGGTCTCGCGGGCAGAATCTTCTCCTCGCCGGTGATGAGCGCCACCGCCCGGCTGCCCTTGAGGCGCACCGCGCGGTCGTAGTTCTCCCGCGCGAGCAGGCGCAGGGGAAAGCCGATCATGCCGGTTGCGTGGCCCAACATCCGCTCGACCGCCAGATGGGTCTTACCGGTGTTGGTAGGGCCGAGGACGGCGAGGAGGCGCGATCCGGGTTCAGGCGTGACCATGAGCTGGAGAATCAGGCTTTGGGCACGCGTTTGCAAGCGCCGGAGGGGTTGCGGGGGGAAGTCGCCGGCGTTTCACGGAGCGTCCCGGGCGGCGTCCTGGTCCGCGAGCGCGGCCACCGCGTCATGCAGCGCGCTCGCGATGCGGGCGGGCGCCGCATCCCCTTGGCCCGCGGCCTCGAGCCGGGCGGTATCGAGCGGACGCCCGAAAACCACCCGGACGGGCCTCGGACGCGGCACCCTGCGGCCCCTGGGCATGGCCTCGAAGGTGCCGCGGATATAGGCCGGCACGACCGGCCCGGAGAAATCCTTGAGCAACATCCCAACCCCCGGCCGGAACGGCTGCAGCTCGCCGGTGGGAGAGCGCCACCCCTCGGGAAACCAGACCAGGCTTTTGCCCCGGGCCAAAACCGCGGCGCCAGAAGCGAGGCCGGGCCCGGCCGCGCGCTCGTCCACGGGAAACACGCGCAGGGCCCGACAAACCAACCGCCACACAGGGCCCTCAAACAGGCGCAGCACGTCACCACCCCAGTAGATCTGCCGCATCTGGCGCCAGGGCAGGGAAGCGAGCAAGACCGAGGGGTCCAGGTCGCTCAAATGATTGGAAGCGATCACGAACGGCCCGGCGGCCGGAACGTTCTCCAGGCCCTGCACCCTGAGCGCGAACAGCGTGCGCATCACCAGCCGGTTGACGGCATAAAGCAACGCGCCGAATGCGGACAGGAACGGCCCCGTCTTCTCCAGCCACCGCCCTTGTTCAGCCGCAAGCGCCGCCTGACGACCACCGGCCTCGCCCGCCCCAGGCGGCTGCGGCCGCGCCGGCCTGGCCGACGCGGCCTCGCGCAACAGGTCGCGCAGCGTCATCACCCGGGCGATCGCCCCCTCGGTGAGCCTGATCCCCAGGCACCTCTCCATCTCGAGGCTGAGGTTCAGCCACGCCAGGGAATCGACGCCTAAGTCGAGCTGAGGCGCGGTATCGAGCGTCAGAGTCTTGTCGGGATAGCGCGCGACCAGCCAGTCCCAGAGCCGTTGGGCTCCGGGCGAAGCCATGAGCGCGCGGTCGGCCTCGGTGAGCGCCTGGGCGGGCGGCGCGCCGGCGCCGGCGCGAGCGCGGGCGTAGACGGCCGGCAGCTCGTGGCGCTGATACTTGCCGAGGCGCGTGCGGGGCAGAACCTCGCGGGTAATGGCATAGCCCGAGAGGCGCTGGAACGTCGGCAGCCCCAGGGAGCGCTCGGCCAGCGCCACCCGGATCAAATCCTCGACGCGGCCGAAGCCAGCCGCGCGGATGGCCTCGAGGTCGGGCACGACCAGGGCGACCAGGGCGCCCTTCCGCTCCAGCACGGCGAGCTCGCGGATGAAAGGGCTGTCGTCATAGACCGCCTCGACATTCTCCGGCGTGATGTTCTTGCCGTCGGCGAGAACGATCAGCTCCTTGAGCCGGCCGGTGATGTAAAGATAACCGTCGGCGTCCAGGTAACCCAGGTCGCCCGAGCGAAACCAGCCGTCCTCGGTAAACGCCGCGCGGCTCGCTTCCGGGTCGTTGCGGTAGCCGGAGAAGACGGTGGGACCTCGGATCAGCACTTCGCCGGCGTCTTTTCCCTCGGCTGCTTCGATTTTCAGCTCCACACCCGACATCACAAGGCCGGCGCTGCCGACGCGGGGGCGCCGGCGCGGGTTGAAGGTCGCGATGGACGTGGTCTCGACCAGGCCGTAGCCGGTGAGCACCTCCCAGCCGAGACCCTTAAGCTTCCATTCCACCTCGGGATCGAGCCAGGCGCCGCCGCAGCCGAGCAAGGCTAGGTTCGGACCGAATTCGGCATGAAGCCGCCGGAACAACACCCGCCCGGCCCTCAAGCCGAAGCGGCGGCACAGCCAGATCGACAGGGCCAGCAGCGACCGAAACGCCACGCCGGCGAGGCCGCCCCGGGCGGCGACTTTTGCCTCGATGCCGGCGGTAAGGGCCCCATAGAGCCGCGGCACGCCCAACATCGCCGTGACCCGCCCGGCGCGCAGGGCATGAACGATTTCCGGGCCCGTCATCCCGGCCGGAAGCACGATCGTCGCGCCGCTCGCAAGCGGCAGCAGCAGGCCCGCCAGGAAGGGATAGGAATGGTGGAGCGGCAGGGGCAACAGCACATGGTCTCCGGGCCCGAGGAAACCCGCCTCACGCAGGGCCTGCAGGTTGATCATGATATTGCGGTGGGTCAGGGGAACGCCTTTGGGCGGGCCGGTCGTGCCCGAGGTGTAGAACAGCGCCGCCACGTCCTCCGGCGCGACCTCGGGCAAGGTGGCCGCCTGGCTTGCCAGCAGGTTTTGCCAACCCCGCGTCCCGGCGGCGGCCGCGCCGCCGTCATCCAGCAGGAACAGCTCCAGTTCCCGGTCGAGGGCCTCGAGCCTCGGCACGTAGCCCCGGGTCGTGAACGCCCGCCGGCAGCCGCGGTCGGCAATGGCCCGGGCAAGATCGGCATCCGTGATCAGGTCGTCGAGCGGCACGGCTAGCGCGCCGACGGCGATCAGCGCCAAGCGGGCCACGATCCATTCCGGCCGGTTGGAAGCGAGCAGCGCCACCGGCTCGCCGGGCGCCACCCCGCGCTCCATAAGACCCGCGGCGAGGCGCATCACCACGTCCCGGAGCTCGGCATAGGACCACCTCTGGCCCGAGCCCTCCCCGACGGCGAGGATGGCGGGGCGGTCGCCATGGGCCGCGAGGCCTTGGACCAGGCTTTGCAGGGTCTGGCTCTCAGCCATCACAGGCGCCCTTCCCAAGGGTTGTTCGGCTCTCGTCCGACCGATGGAATCATCAGGCGGCAACCTTCCCCGGCAATATTGTCACAAAGCGATATTGTCACGAAAATCGCCCCTCCGTCGCCCGATTCGATATCCCCATCCGCTGCGGCCGGGCCAACGCGGTCGGCCGCCCGGACGTTGGTAGTCAGGTGGCGAGTCACGCCCGCGACGGAGGACTCGGACAGGCCCGTGGCCACCCCGCCGCCGGCACCACCGCCGAGACGGGCCTCGCCCCCATGGCGGGTCGTGGTGGGGCTGCGCGCCTCAACCTTTGACCAGCGGCACGAAGGCGACCGGAAGGATGGACCGCTTGGACACTTTGCCGTCCATGGCCTTTTCCACCAGCGTCAGGTCCTGGTTCATGAACCGGCCGCCGATGGGAATCGCCATCCGGCCGCCCGGCTTCAGCTGATCGATCAGCGCCGGCGGGACCTTGCGCGCCGCCGCGGTAACGACGATGGCGTCGAACGGCACGTGCTCCTCCCAGCCCAAGCGGCCGTCGCCGGTGCTCAGCGCGACGTTGGCGTAGCCGAGCCGGGTGAGCACCTCCCGCGCCTGCTCGGCCAGCGCCGGCACGATCTCGATGGTGTAAACCTGTTTGACGACCTCCGCCAAGATCGCCGCCTGGTAGCCGGAGCCGGCGCCCACCTCGAGCACCATATGGTCGCCCTCCAGCGCCACCATGTCGGTCATCACCGCAACGATATAGGGTTGCGAGATGGTCTGGCCGTGGCCGATGGAAAGCGGCGCGTTGACATAGGCCAAATGCTCCTCGCGGGGCGACACGAATTCATGGCGCGGCACCTTCGCCATTGCCGCCATGACCCGCGGGTCGAGGGCGCTCTTGCCGAGCCAGGCCCGGGTTTCCCGAACCTCGGCCTCGATCTCCTCGACCATCTGCCGTTGCGGGTCCATGGATTTCCTTCCCCCCCGGGGTCTCGGACGCCGGAAACGGAACCGCGGCCCGACACCAACCCTAGCCTATGCCGCTCCGGCCTTTTGATAAATCCCCGGCGTACCGCCCTGATGAGAAAGGCGCCCCCCCGATCCCGGATCCCCGCCCTCGAGGATTCTTCGGATGTTGGCGTGGCAACGCAGGGGGGGAGCGGGCGAGGACGGCGGCAAGACCACGGGCAGCGTTGATTTCCGGCGGCGGCAAGGGCGAGGCCGGCGACAAGTCAAGGCGGAGTTGGTTTCCATCGCCGCCAGGGGGCGAGCCGCCCCTCAGGAAGATCGAGACCGCTGGCGGCAGCTGCCCGCAACAGTGTAGATTGGGAGTTGGTCAAACCGATCCGACGGTCCATCGTGGGAGGCGAACATGGCTTTGCAGCTCATCAGCTCCGCGTTTTCCGAGGGTGACCGGATCCCGGCGCGGTACACCTGCGAGGGCGAAGACGCCTCTCCGCCGCTCGCCTGGTCGGGCGCGCCGGCCGGAGCGCGCAGCTTCGCGCTCCTGTGCGACGACCCGGACGCGCCGGCGGGAACCTGGCACCACTGGGCAGCCTATGACATCCCAGCGGATACTTCAGAGCTGGCCGAGGGCTATCCCACCGAGCCGCGCGTGGGCACCGTCCGCCAGGCGATCAACGACTTCGGGGCCAGCGGCTATGGCGGTCCCTGCCCGCCACCCGGCCACGGCGTGCACCACTATCACTTCAAGCTCTTGGCGCTCGAGGTGGAAACCCTGGAGCTGGGCGCCGACGCGCGCTGCCCGGAAGTCGCCAAGGCGGCCGAAGCCCACGTGCTCGCCCGGGCCGAGCTCATCGGCACCTATTCCCGCTGAGCGCACCGTATAGCATTGGGGCGTCTCGGCCATCGCGGCGCCGAGGCGGCCCAGGGTAACGAAAACGAAGCCAAAGCGGACTAAAACTACAAAAACGACGTCAAGGCGGCCTAGGGTAACGAAAACGGTGTCAGAGCGGTCCAAGGCTAAGAGGAAGCGCCCCTATGGCAGGGTCCCCGGGACATTGGACCAGAACGAAATAAAGGATCCGAGAAGGCTCAGGCCTCGCAAGGACCAGGAGTGGGAGATACGGCGAGGTGGATGAGGCGGAGACGGAGGGGTTAAGGCCGTAAGGAGGTGCCATATCTGCGAGGCCTTTTCGGGTGTTGCGTCGTTTAGGCCTCAAACGTCCGCTTTAAAAACTCAATCGTCGCCGGATCCCGAAGCTTACAAACGACATTCTGATTGGCGAATGCACCCGCGAAGGTTTGGGCTTCGCCAATCGGAAACGTCTTGTGCCACTCTACACCCACAGCGTACTCGGCAATCTCGGGATCATCTTTGTCGTGGGCAAGCTCCGGTTGCGCGAGCGGAAGCTCCAGAAGCGGTGTTCCGTCCACCTCAAACTCCTTCACCATGACGGCGGTGGAAGAGACGTTTCCGTAACCGACATAGCCGGCTTGCTTCTGATAGGCGAATAGAGGGTCGCCGATACCCAGTTGATCCAAGCGACCTGAATAGATTCGCCCACCGCCGGCGGCGAGAAAGCCGTATTTTTGCATGTCCTCCCATGACCGCCCCCGGCCATCGCCCACATTGGCATACCACTGCCCCGACCACGGGAGCTTCTTCTTGCTCTCGGAGCGTTCCACGACCTCCTGTTGGTCCATCAGCCAATCGGCGGCGAGAAGCTGTTGGCCGTTCTCCTCGAACACATTGAAGAAGGCGGTGTTGATGCTGACGTCATGCGTCTGCGCGAGATATTCGACGATTCGCTTGGACGAGGCATCAAACTCGCTCGCCACAATCAGCATGGTGTGGCTGTCGTTCAGGTTCTCCGGAAGGGGTGTATCGAAGCGTTCGCGGAATGCATCTTCCAAACGCCTCCCGAGTTTGTCGAACGCAATATCATGAATGCGCTTGGTCGTGAGGCCCGCAATCCAGCTCGCATAGTCGAGAATTTGCGCGACGACATCGCGAGGCGTGCGATCGCGTTTGAGTTCGATGATGGTAATGTCGCCTTCGCGATCGATGGCAAGAATGTCGATCCGCGCATTAAAGTCAGTAACGATCTGCCGCCCGAGGACCAGCACGTCCAGCCCGATGATGCTGGGGTCCTTGGCTATCCAATTTTCTAGAGTTTCTTCACTAGCGAGCGTTTTCCGCTCCACCAGTACGAGCTCTCCGCTCGAGACCTTGAAGAGTGTCGTCATGGCTTCATCCTACGCGTCCCATCCTCACCCCGCCAGCACCTCCTGCCCCCTTTTGAACAGCCCCTGTGCATAGGGCGACGGCTTGATCGGTTACCGGTCGGTTCCTAGAATCCTTGAATCCTTCTGTTCGTGTGGCAGCGCCGGCGGAGGTACGCATGGAATGGCTTCTGGTGATAGTCCTGGTGTCCTCGATGGACGATATCGAGTTCGAGCCAATGAGATTTGTAACCAAAGCCGAGTGTGTCGCCGCGGCGGAGGCGTTTGTGGAGAGGTATCCCGCCTTTGAGTGGCGAGACCGCTTGGAACCTCGAACAGAAAATCCTGTTGTTCGCTCCTACGTGGAGTGCGTCCCGGCGCCTTCCGACCAAGACGACTGAAACCCGCAACGTCGAGTTGTCGTTGCCGTCCCGACCTCAGGCCGCCTGCTTCATCAAATTGCGCAGGACGTAGGGCAGGATGCCGCCGTTAAGGTAGTACGCGACCTCGTCGGCCGTGTCGATCCGGCAGACCAGCGTGATCTCCTCGCTCGCCCCGTCGGCACGGGTGATGCGGCAGGACAGCTCCACGGCCGGCTGGATCCCCTCCTCGATCCCGGTGATATCGAAGGTCTCGCCGCCGTCGAGCCCCAACGTCCCGCGCGTCACGCCGTCCTTGAACTGAAGCGGCAGCACGCCCATGCCGACGAGGTTGGCGCGGTGGATGCGCTCGAAGGACTCGACGATGACCGCCTTGACGCCCAGGAGCCGCGGACCCTTGGCCGCCCAGTCGCGGGACGAGCCGGCGCCGTACTCCTTGCCGGCGACGACCACCAGCGGGACGCCGGCCGCCTGGTATTTCATGGCCGCCTCGTAGATGGTCATGCCCGTGCCCTCGGGCATGAGGCGGGTGAGCCCGCCCACGGTCCCCGGAGCCATTTCGTTACGCAAACGGATGTTGGCGAAGGTGCCGCGCATCATCACCTCGTGGTTGCCCCGGCGGGAGCCGTAGGAGTTGAAGTCCTTGGGCTCGACCCCGTGGTCGATCAGATAGGCGCCGGCCGGGCTGTCTTTCTTGATCGCACCGGCCGGCGAGATGTGGTCGGTGGTCACGCTGTCGCCCAGGATGGCAAGCGGCCGGGCGCCAAGGATGTCCCGGACAGCGCCCGGCACCTCGCCCATGTCGGTGAAATAGGGTGGATGTTTGACGTAGGTGCTGGCCTCGTCCCAGTCGTAGGTCGTGCCCGAGGCCGTCTCGATCTGGCGCCACTCACTGCCGCCGTCGAACACGCCCGTGTAGCGCTTGCGGAACATCTCCGGGCTCAGGGCGTCGGCGACGAGTTCATGGATTTCCCGGCTCTTGGGCCAGATGTCCTTGAGGGTGACCGGCTGGCCGTCCGTCCCGATGCCGAGCGGGTCGCTCAAGAGATCCACCTTCATCGACCCGGCGATGGCGTAGGCGACCACCAGCGGCGGCGAGGCGAGGTAATTGGCCCGGACATGGGGGTTGATGCGGCCCTCGAAGTTGCGGTTGCCGGAGAGCACGGCGGCAACTACCAGATCCCGCGCCTCGATCGCCTTGGCGATGTTGGGAGCAAGCGGGCCGGAATTGCCGATGCAGGTGGTACAGCCATAGCCCACCAGGCCAAAACCGAGGGCATCCAGGTCGTCCTGGAGGGAGGCGGCCTTGAGGTAGTCGCTCACCACCTGAGAGCCGGGCGCGAACGAGGTCTTGACCCAGGGCTTGACCTTGAGCCCATGCTTGAGCGCGTTGCGGGCGAGCAGGCCGGCACCGACCAGCAGGGGAGGGTTCGAGGTGTTGGTGCAGCTCGTGATCGCCGCGATCACCACGTCGCCGTCCCTGAGCTCGTGATCGGCGTCGGCGGCCTGCGCCGAGCGTTCGACATTGGTGGCGACGGCGCCGCCCTCATGGACCATGTCGGCGGCCGGATCGGAGCCGCCCCTCTCGGCCGTGCCGGCGGCCGGAGCGGAGTCGCCCGCGCCGCGTATCTCGGCCAACGCCACCTCGAAGGCGTCTGCGGCCCGGGACAGGGCGATCCGGTCCTGCGGCCGCCTCGGCCCGGCCAGGCTCGGCTCGACGGTCGAGATGTCGAGTTCGATGATCTCGGTGAAGACCGGCTCCGGCGCCGCCGCGTCGTGCCACATGCCCTGGGCCTTGGCGTAGGCCTCGACGAGCGCGGTGCGCTCGGCCGGCCGGCCGGTGAACTCGAGGTAGCGGATAGTCTCCCGGTCGATCGGAAAGAAGCCGCAGGTGGCACCGTACTCCGGCGCCATGTTGGCGATGGTGGCGCGGTCGGCGAGCGACAGGTTGTCGAGGCCGGCGCCGTAGAACTCAACGAACTTGCCGACCACGCCGTGTGCGCGCAGCATCTGGGTCACCGTCAGCACCAGGTCGGTCGCCGTGGTGCCCTCTTTGAGCGCGCCGGTGAGCTTGAACCCGACCACCTCGGGAATCAGCATGGAGATGGGCTGGCCCAGCATGGTTGCCTCGGCCTCGATGCCGCCGACGCCCCAGCCCAAGACCGCCAACCCGTTGACCATGGTGGTGTGGCTGTCGGTGCCGACCAACGTGTCCGGGTAGGCGAGGACGGCGTCAGCCTCATCCGAGGTCCACACCACCCGGGCCAGGTATTCGAGGTTGACCTGGTGGCAGATGCCCGTGCCCGGGGGCACCACGCGGAAGCCCTTGAACGCCTTCTGGCCCCAGCGCAGGAAGGCGTAGCGCTCGCGGTTGCGGGCGAACTCCAACTCGACATTCCTCCGGAAGGCGTCGGGGCTGGCGAAGAAATCGACCATGACCGAATGGTCGATCACCAGATCGACCGAAGTGAGCGGGTTGATCTTCTCCGCCTCGCCGCCCATGGCGACCATCGCCTCGCGCATGGCGGCGAGGTCGACGACGGCGGGAACCCCCGTGAAATCCTGCATGAGCACGCGCACCGGACGGAAGGCGATCTCGCGGTCCGAACGCCTGTCCACAAGCCACCGGGCGAGGGCGTGCAAGTCATCGACCGTGACCGTGCGGCCGTCCTCGTGGCGCAGCAGGTTCTCCACCAACAGCTTGAGCGAAAACGGCAAGCGCGAGAGGTCGCCGAGGCCGGCCGCGCCGGCGGCCTCGAGGCTGAAATAGTCATAGCGCCGCGCGCCCGCCTCCAGGGTGCGGCGGCATTTCAGCGTGTCATGACCGGAAGCGAACACGTCCTTAACTCTTAGCTCCTCGACACTAACCGGCGGGCTTGGAATCGGGGAACCACCCGCCCGAACCCTATTCACCCCGCGCCTTGAAGTATAGTTGAGACTGGGCCGCAGGCAATCGAGGCCATCCTTTGCGGCGGCGGATGCCGTCTTCAAAGCCATTTCGGCGCGCGGGCGCACCCCGGGCGCCGACCCCCGAAAAATCACAGTTTTGCCACTTTATCGGCCCAAAGGCGCCAAATTCATGAGCTTTCATGGAACTGTAAAGACCTCCCCTCCTGCTCGAGGCTGCTCTGTCAGCCTCGGCACCAGCCTCACGAGGCTGGATCCTTGCGGCCATCTTTCCCCTGGATGGCCGCCTTTTTTTTGCCTGGAAGGCCGGGGCGCCGGGTGGTCTCCCTGGGCGCGGCCGTGGGCAAATGCTATAACCCCGGCTGGCCGCCGCGACGACCGGGCGAACCCGGGGCGCTTCCGCGCGCCTGGTGCAGGGCGGCGTCTTGATCTAGGGCGAATGAGCGACTTTGCGGGCCATGATCTGACCTGCGTGCGGGGGGAGCGCACCGTTTTCGCCGGTCTCGGCTTCACCCTCCCCGCCGGCGGGGCGGTTGTGCTGGTCGGCCCCAACGGCAGCGGCAAGTCGAGTCTTTTGCGCCTGATGGCCGGACTCTTAAGGCCGGCCCGCGGCCGCCTTACCTGGGGCGGCGAAGCGATTTCCGAAGATCCCGAGGCCCATGGCGGGCGGCTCCATTATGTCGGCCATCTGGACGCCGTGAAGCCGGTGCTGACCGTGGCCGAGAACCTCGCCTTTTGGGCCGGCCTGCACGGCCCCGGAAACGCCGACCGGAAACCCGTGCTAGACGCGCTCGAGCGTTTCGGCCTCGACCATCTCGCCGACGTGCCGGGGCAGATGCTTTCGGCCGGCGAACGCCGCCGGCTCAGCCTGGCGCGGCTGGTCGCGGTGCCTGCCGCGCTGTGGCTTCTGGACGAGCCGACGGCCGTCCTCGACAAGGTCTCGGTAGCCGCCCTGGAGGGGGTCCTGGCCGAACAGCGCGCCGGCGGCGGCATGGTCGCGGTCGCCACCCACGGGGCGCTCGGCCTCGATGGCGCGGCCGAGCTCCGGCTCCTCGACTACGCCGTCGCCCCCCGGCCGGCCGGCCTGCCGGAGTGGTACGGCGGGCAGGCCGGAGCATCGGGCCCATGAAGCGCTTCTTCCTCATCGTCCGCCGCGACTTGAGGCTGGCCTTGCGGCAAGGCGCCGACAGCATGCTGGTGGTGGCGTTTTTCGTCCTCACCGCCATCCTGTTTCCCCTCGGCGTCGGACCGGATCCGGCGGTGCTGGCGCGGATCAGCGCCGGGGTGATCTGGGTCACCGCGCTCTTGGCCTCGATGCTGTCGCTCGAACGGCTGTTCCAGGCCGACTACGAGGACGGAAACCTGGATCTCCTGGGCCTGGCGCCGACGCCGATGATAGCGGTCGTGCTGGCCAAATGCCTGGCCCACTGGCTGACCACCGGGCTGCCGCTGATGGTCGCCGCCCCGATTCTCGCGCTGCTCTTGAACATGAGCGCCGGCGGCCTGGCAACGCTCATGCTGGCCATGGTCCTGGGCACCCCGGTCCTGACCCTCATCGGCGCCATCGGCGCGGCCCTCATTCTTGGCGCCCGCCGCGGCGGGGTGCTCCTATCGCTCTTGATCCTGCCGCTTTACATTCCGGTGCTGGTCTTCGGGGTCGGCGCCGTCGAGGCGGCCGTTGCGGAGACGGGCGCGCGCCCCCACCTGCAAATCCTCGCCGGGCTGTTGCTCGCAGCCCTGGCGCTCGGCCCGTGGGCCGCGACCGCGGCGCTCAGGCAGGCCCTGGAATAGCCTGGGAATTGCCTTACACTATGGTACTGACGCCTGGAAAAACACCACGCGCCGCGCTAAACCCTCGGTGAGTAAGGCCGCCTTGGCATCCGGGACGAGAGATCAAGCTCATGTACTACCTCGCCAATCCCAATCGCTTCCTCAGGCTCTCGGGCACCGTGCTCCCGTGGTGCGCCGGCGCCACCGTGCTGTTGCTGATCGCCGGCCTCGCCCTCGGGCTGTTCGTGGCGCCCCCCGACTACCGACAGGGCGAGAGCGTGCGCATCATGTACGTCCACGTGCCGGCGGCCTGGATGGCGCTGCTCGTCTACAGCTCAATGGCCGCGGCCAGCGCCGTGGCGCTCATCTGGAAGCATCCGCTGGCCGACCTGACCGCCAAGGCCGCGGCGCCCATCGGCGCCTGCTTCACCTTCATCGCGCTCGCCACCGGCGCGCTCTGGGGCCAGCCCATATGGAACACCTGGTGGGTGTGGGACGCGCGCCTCACTTCGATGCTCATCCTGTTTTTCCTCTATCTCGGCTATATCGCGCTCTCGAACGCCTTCGAAGACCCGGCCCGGGGCGCCCGGGCGGCGGCGATTCTGGCCCTGGTCGGTTTCGTCAACGTGCCGATCATCAAATTCTCCGTCGACTGGTGGACCACCCTGCACCAGCCGGCCAGCGTCATCAAGATCGGCACGCCCTCGATCCACGCCTCGATGCTGGTCCCGCTTTTCTTGATGGCGCTCGCGTTTACAGGCTACTTCTTGACGGTGCTGATTCTGCGCCTGCGCAGCGAGATCCTGGCCCGCAAGATCCGGTCGATTCAGCTCGCCCGGGTGCAGGGCTGAGCGGGCGGCGACGGAGCCCTCAGGTCTAGTGGAAGCGATCTCGACATTCCTGGCGATGGGCGGCTATGCCGCCTTTGTCTGGCCGGCCTTCGCGGTCGCGGCCGTGGTGCTGGCCGGACTGCTCGCCGCCTCAATGCGCAGCTTGAGCGCCCGCGAGAGGACGTTGGGAGCCCTTCGAGCGCAGGGCCGGGGGAGGCGCAGCCCGCGGCCCGGCGAAGGGCCGGCGGGGGCTGAGGACCCCGCGGGATCCGGTGAAGCGGAAGCGCCATGAAACCCAAAAGGCGGCGACTCTATTTCGTGGCCTTCGGCATGCTCGCGCTGGGCACCGCCGCAGTGCTGATCTTGACCGCGCTGGAAGAGAACATCGTGTTCTTCTACAGCCCTACCGAGGTCGCCGAGAAGGCCATCGCGCCCGGCCGCAACTTCCGGATCGGCGGGCTGGTTGAGGAGAACAGCGTCAAACGCCACACCGATTCCATGACCACGGAGTTCAACATCACCGATTTGAACCACACCACCCCCGTCACCTATCGCGGCATCCTGCCCGACCTGTTCCGCGAGGGCCAGGGGGTGGTCGCCGAGGGCGCGCTCGGCCCGGACGGGGTATTCCGGGCCACGGAAATCCTGGCCAAGCACGATGAGAACTACATGCCGCCGGGGGTCGTGGAGGCCCTGAAGAAGTCCGGCCGGTGGCAGGAGGACGCGGCGGAATGATCCCCGAGATCGGCCATTACGCCCTGATCCTGGCGCTGTTTGCCGCGCTCATCCAGGGCACCCTGCCGCTTGCCGGCGCCCAGCGCGCCGATGCCGCCTGGATGGCGCTGGCGCGCCCGGCGGCCGGGATCCAGTTCATCTTCATCCTAACCGCCTTTCTGGCCCTCATGCATGCCTATGTGACCTCCGATTTCTCGGTGCTGAACGTGGTCAACAACTCCCATTCGGCCAAGCCGCTCTTGTACAAGATTTCAGGCGTATGGGGGAACCACGAGGGCTCGATGGTGCTGTGGATGCTGATCCTGTCGCTGTTCGGCTGCGCCGTCGCGCTGTTCGGCGGCAACCTGCCGCCGACCTTGAGGGCCCGGGTGCTGGCCGTTCAGGGGCTGATCGGCACGGGCTTTCTCCTGTTCATGCTGTTCACCTCGAACCCGTTCGAGCGGGTCTTCCCGGCGCCCTTGGACGGCAACGACCTGAACCCGCTTCTCCAGGACCCCGGCCTCGCCTTTCACCCGCCTTTCCTCTATCTGGGCTATGTCGGCTTTTCCATGGCGTTCTCGTTCGCCATCGCGGCGCTCATCGAGGGCCGGGTGGACGCCGCCTGGGCGCGCTGGGTGCGCCCCTGGACGCTGGTCGCCTGGTGCTCGCTTACGCTCGGCATCGCATTGGGCAGCTGGTGGGCCTATTACGAGCTCGGCTGGGGCGGCTGGTGGTTCTGGGACCCGGTGGAGAACGCCTCTTTCATGCCGTGGCTGGCCGGCACCGCGCTCCTGCACTCGGCAACCGTGGCCGAGAAACGCGACGCGCTCAAGAGCTGGACCATCCTCTTGGCCATCATCACTTTTTCCTTGAGTCTGATCGGCACGTTCCTGGTGCGCTCCGGGGTTTTGACCTCGGTCCACACCTTCGCCCAGGATCCGACCCGGGGCCTGTTCATCCTGGGCCTGCTGATCATCGCCATCGGCGGTTCGCTCGTCCTCTACGCCCTGCGCGCGCCGGCCATGAAGGCCGGCGGCCTGTTCGCGCCGATCTCGCGGGAAGGCAGCTTGGTGCTGAACAACCTGCTGTTGATGACGGCCGCGGCGACGGTGTTCCTCGGCACCCTTTACCCGTTGGTCCTGGACGCCGTCGGCGGCGGCACGGTGTCGGTCGGCCCGCCCTACTTCACCGCCACCTTCGTACCGCTGATGGTGCCGATGATCGTGCTCATGGCGATCGCGCCGATGCTCGCCTGGAAGCGCGGGGATCTCGCCGGGGCGTTCACGCGGCTGAGGCTCGCCGCCGCCGTGGTGGTGGTGATCGCGCTCGGCACCTGGTATCTCAAGTCCGAGGGGCCGGTCCTGGCGGTGCTCGGCTTGGCGCTCGCCGGCTGGCTGTTCACCGGCACGCTGATCGAGTTCAGCGGCCGGTTGAAGCTGTTCCGCATAGGCATGCGCGAAAGCCTCAGGCGCGCCGCGCATCTCCCGCGGGCGACCTACGGCATGACGATCGCCCACGCCGGAATCGCCATCGTCGTCGCCGGCATCACCGCCTCCTCGGCCTGGCAGACCGAGAAGATTCAGGTCCTCCGTCCGGGCGAGACGGTGGAAGTGGCCGGCTACATCTTCACCTTCGAAGGCACCCAGGAGCTTCAGGGTCCCAACTACACGATCGAGCGCGGCACCTTCCAAGTCAGCAGGGACGGCGCGCCGATCGCCCGGCTGTTTCCAGAACGGCGCTTCTACCCGGTGCAGGGAAGACAGACCACCGAGGCCGCGATTTACACCACCTGGTTCGCCGATCTCTACGCCGTGATCGGGGACGCCGACGGCGAGGACGGCCGGGTCACGCGGCTGTACCACAACCCGCTGGTGCCGTGGATCTGGGTCGGTGCGGTGGTCATGGCCATGGGCGGCGCCGTCTCCTTGAGCGACCGCCGCCATCGGGTGGGCGCGCCCGCGCGGCGCCGCGCCGCCGCCGCGTCCGCCCGGGCCTAGGGACATGCCCAAGCGTATCGCCTTCATCGTCCCGGCCGTCCTTTTCCTGGTATTGGCCGTGACGCTTTGGTGGGGGCTGGGGCACGACCCCTCGATCGTGCCGTCGGCGCTCATCGACAAGCCGGCGCCGGCCTTTAAGCTCCCCCCGCTCGAGGAAGAAAACCCCGGGCTCTCGGAGCAGGACCTCGAGGGCCAGGTGTCGCTGGTCAACGTCTTTGCCTCCTGGTGCCTCCCCTGTCGGGCGGAGCACCCGATCCTGATGCGGCTGGCCGAGGACGACGTCACGATCTTCGGCCTCAACTACAAGGACAAGCCCGAGGATGCGCGCAACTGGCTCGGCCGGCTCGGCGACCCTTACAGCCAGATCGGCGTCGACCTCGACGGCCGGGTCAGCATCGACTGGGGCATCTACGGAGTGCCGGAGACCTTCGTCGTCGATTCCTCCGGGCGCATCCGATACAAGCATATCGGACCCATGGCGCCCCGCGATCTCGAAGAATGCATCCGGCCCGTCATCGAACGGCTAAAGGAGCAAGGCCCCGGATTGGAAACCGTCGAACTTCCAGCATCATGCCAAGGATCGAAAGGCTAAGGCCGTGAAAGCAGCGCTCATTGCCATCGCCTTGCTGTTCGCCCTGCCGGCCGGCGCGGTCGAGCCCGACGAGATGCTCGCCGATCCGGTGCTCGAGCAGCGCGCCCGGGAAATCAGCAAGAATCTCAGGTGCCTCGTCTGCCAGAACCAGTCGATCGACGATTCAAACGCGGAACTCGCCCGGGACCTCCGCATCCTGGTGCGCCAGCGGCTTGTCTCCGGCGACACGGACGAGGAGGTGACCCAGTTCGTGGTCGCGCGCTACGGCGACTTCGTGCTCTTAAAGCCGCCTTTCAAATCCACCACCTATGTGCTCTGGTTTGGCCCGGCCGTGATCTTCACGCTCGCGGCCTTCACCCTGGTCGTCTTGCAGCGGCGTCGGGCCAGGGTCGAGGCCAAGCCGCTCAGCCCGGCGGAGCGGCGGCGGCTTGACTCCCTGCTGGACGACGGCTTGGACCCGTGATCTCGAGGCCGGCATGATCCTGTGGCTCTTGCTCGCGGCCATGACGGCGGGGGCGCTGGCCTTGCTGCTGATGCCGCTGTTGAGAAAGGGCGCCGCGGCCGAGTCGCGCGCGGCCTATGACCTGACGGTCTACCGCGACCAGCTCGCCGAGATAGAGCGGGATCTGGAGCGCGGGCTTTTGGGGCCGGAGGAGGCCGTGGCGGCGCGTACCGAGATCGAGCGCAGAATGCTGGCCGCGGCCGACGGCCAAGGCGAACGCGCAAAAGACGCAAAAGAACGGGGCGGCGACCGGGCGATCACGGCGGCCGTCATCGCCGCCGCCTTGCCGCTGGGCGCCTTCGTCCTTTACCTCAACCTCGGCTCCCCCGAGCTACCCGGCCAGCCCTTCGCCGAACGCCAGGCCGAGCGGAGCCAGGCCGTCGACGACCCGGCGGTGCAAACCCGGGTGGCGGAGCTGGCCGAGCATCTCAGGCAGAACCCCGAGGACCTCGAGGCCTGGCTCGCCCTGGCGGAATCCTACATAGCGCTCGAGCGTTACGACAGCGCCGCCAACGCCTACCGCCATGCGATCCTGCTGGCCCAAGGGCGGCCCGACCTCTTCTCGGTCTACGGCGAGAGCCTGGTGCTCGCCAATGACGGCCAGGTCACGGGCGAAGCCCGCACGGCCTTCGGACAGGCCCTCGCCGCCGCGCCCGGCGAGCCCCGCGCGCGCTACTACCTGGCCCTGGCCGAGGCCCAGGCCGGCAACCCGCGGGCGGCGCTCCAGATGTGGGTCGATCTTGCCGCCGACTCGCCGCCGGACGCGCCGTGGCTGCCGATCCTCGACCAGCGCATCGGCGCGACCGCCGAGGAACTCGGCCTCGAGGCCGCTTCGATCGCGCCGACGCCCCGCGCCGTCCAGGGTCCAAGCCCGGAGGACATGGCGGCGGCCGAGCAAATGTCGCCGGAGGACCAGGCGGACATGATCCGCAGCATGGTCGAACGGCTGGCGGCCCGGCTCGAGGCGGAACCGGACGATCCGGACGGCTGGCTCATGCTGGCCCGGTCCTACCAGGTACTCGGCGAGCCGGAGCAGGCGCGCCGCGCCTTCGACCGCGCCGCCGGGCTCGCCGCCAATGGCCCCCCCGCCCTCAAGGCGCGCATCCAGCAGGCCGGCCGGGAACTCGGTTTCGACCTGCCGCAGTAGGCCGAGTCCCGCGGGCCGCGCCGGTCAGGCGGTCTCCAGCGCCCGCCTTCTCTCCAGATCTTCCATAAGTTCCCGCGTCACCGGACCCACGGCATAGGCCTTGCCGTCGAACTCACGCACCGGCCAGATGCCGATCACGCTGTTGGTGAGGAACAGCTCTTGCGATTCCCTCGCCTCGGCGACCGGGATATCGGCGACCTCAAAGGGGATCCCCCGCGTTTCGGCGATCTCCCGCACGACGGCGCGGATGATCCCGGCCACCCCGCAGCGGGACAGATCGGGCGTGCGCAGTCTTCCCCCCTTGACCAGAAACAGATTGCTCATGGTGCCCGCGACGACGAGGCCGTCCCCATCGCAGAGCAGCCCCTCGGCGATGTCCGGATCGTCCCATTCGCGCCGCGCCAACACACTCTCCAGCCGGTTCAGATGCTTGATGCCCGCCAAGGCCGGCTGATGGCCCAGGCGCAGGTCGCACAGCCGCACCCGAACCCCCCCGGCGAGGTTTCCTTCGGGAATCTCCGGCCAGGGATGGAGGGAAACCATCCGGGTGGGATGGACGGTCTCCGGCGTCCGGTAGCCACGCCCGCCCGAGCCGCGCGAAATGATGATCTTGAGAACGCCCCGCGCCACGCCCTTGCGGACCCCAGCCCTCTTGCACAGCACCTCCGTCTCGCGGGCCAGCGCGTCCACATCCACGCAGGGCAGGCCCAAGCGCGTGCATCCTTCCCTCAAGCGCGCCATGTGGCGATCCCAGAACTCCGGCCGGCCGTTGTGCACGGCCACCGTCTCAAACAGCCCGTCGCCGTAGTAGAGCCCGCGGTCGGAGGTCGGCAGCGTCCCCCCCGCCTCGCCGTTAACGATCACCATAGGCGCCGCGCCGCCCACGGGTGGCCCAAAGGACGGGTCTTCGCTCATGGCCTTAAAGCCCCCCTGACCGGCTTTCCACCAGGGCGCGGATGAGACCCATCGCCTTGGCCCGGGTTTCCTCGAGCTCCCGTTCCGGCTCTGAATCGGCGACGATGCCGCTCCCCGCCCGCAAGGATATCGCGCTCCCCTCGCGCACCATGGTGCGGATGAGGATGTTGAGATCCAGGCTGCCGTCGCGGTTAATGTAGCCCATCGAGCCGGTATAGGGGCCGCGGCCCACCTGCTCCAGCTCGGTGATAATCTCCATGCAGCGCACCTTTGGACAGCCGGTGATGGTGCCGCCGGGAAAGACCGCGCGGACGACCTGGCCCGGGGTGATGGCAGGGGCTAGCTCGCCGCGCACATTGGAGACGATGTGGTGCACATGGGTGTAGGATTCCAGCACCATCATCTCGCTCACCTTGACGCTGCCGGGCACGCAGACGCGGGAGATGTCGTTGCGCTCCAGGTCCAAGAGCATGATGTGCTCGGCCCGCTCCTTCGGGTGAGCCAGCAACTCCTCCGACAGCGCCACATCGGTGATGCCGCTGGCCCCGCGCGGACGGGTGCCGGCGATGGGGCGGGTCTGGACAACGCGCCCGCGCACCTCGATCAGGCGCTCGGGCGAGGAGCTGATGATGGCCCGCGGCCCAAGCGTCGCGAGCCCGGCGAAGGGCGCGGGATTGCAGCTGCGCAGCCGGGCGTAGAGATCCGCGTGGGAGAGATCCTCGGCCAGCCGTCCCTGCCAGGCCCGCGACAGGTTGACCTGGAAGACGTCCCCGGCGAAGACATAATCGATGCATTTGCGCACTCCGTCGAGATAGCGCCGGGGCGGGTCTTCGATAAGCTCGCCGCTGAGGCAGTTGGCGACGGCGCCCTCCGGGAACGCGCCCCAGGCCGCGCGCAAGTCGCCCCCGATATCGGACAGCAGATGCTCGCGATCCGCCTCGGCCACCACAAGCACCTCCTGTGCCTCGTGGTCGAGGATGACGGCGGCGGGAAAACGCGTGGCAAAGGCGACGGGCAGCCTGTGGGGCGCGGGCGGGAGTTTCAGCGTCGGCTCGATCTGGCCGGCCAGCTCGTAGCCCAGAAAGACGAACCAGCCGCCGGTGAAGGGCGGTGCGGTCCCGCCCTCCGCCGCCTCCGGCGGGCCCGGGTCCCGGTCCGCCGCGGCCCCCGATTCGCGCTCCCACCAACGGTCGAAGGCCGCCAGGAAATCCTGGTCTCCGGTCACCCGGCCCCTGCGGTCCCCCGGAGCCTCGGCGACCCCCAGATCCACGGCGACGGACCCGGCAAGGACCCCCTCGGCGGTCAGCTCCAAGGTCTCGCCGGGAAAGGCGAAAAGGATATCGTAGCGCGCCTGGGGCGTGCCCGTGGCGGCGCTTTCGAGAAGGTGGGGGTAACGCGCCGGGTGGCGGTGGTGGAGCCGCAGAAGGTCGCAGCGCGCCCCCAGCCGATCCACCGGGATGCGGCGCAGCCGCCATGAGGCGGCGGCTCCGCGCTCACGGGATTTGGCAAGGTTCGGCACGGGCTCGACCTCCTCCAAGCGGTCTCAAAGAGCGTATACCGGAATCCGGGGCGCCCCTCCATGCCGAAGACGACCACGCTATATCTTTCCCCACCCTCAAGGCACGATCTCTCCCCATCCTCAAGACACGCATCCAGCGGGCCGGCCGGGAGCGCGACCTCGACCCGCCGGAGTCGCCGCCGAGCCCGCGCGCGCGGCTCTGCCGGGCGGTCGGGCCGGAACGGCTGGAGGGGGGTGAACCAGAGGTCGGCCGAAAGGCCCGACACCATCGCCGCCTCGGCATCGAGGGCATCTCCCCGATCGCCGCGAATCCGGGCGCCCCTAAAACCTTTTGCGTCCCGTGAAAAAGCCCACTAACGTTGCAAAAAAAACAACGCTTTCAACAGGAAAGGCGCCCGACATGGTTGAGCCGGCCGTTTGTGTAATCGCCCTCATCAGAATCCCAAGCCGCCGGGGTTTGAAAAGCATCTCGCCAGCCCGCGCACCGGTTTGAGGGGGGCCGGGAAAACCCATTGGGGCGCTCGAGGCAATAGACGGGCAAGTCTGCGGTTTTCAAGGAGTGCGGATCGAGTCTACAAAAACCCATCGTCACAACAATTGGGGGCCGCTTCTTCATTCAGCGGGAGCCAGCCCTCACGGGGACAGGAGGGAGGAGATCATGCGAGTCGCACAGATTCTCAAAGCGAAGGGCCACAAAGTCGTCACCACCCGGCTTGATGCGACGATCGCCGAGCTCGTGCGCACCTTGACGCTCGAGCGCATTGGCGCGGCCGTCGTGACCGGCGATGAAGGAACGGTGGTTGGTATCATCTCCGAGCGGGACATTGTCCACGGATTGTCGGAACGCGGCGCGGACCTGCTCAACATGCGCGTCGAGGAGCTGATGACCCGCACCGTGGTCACGTGCCGACCGGAGCAGAGCTTGGAAGACATAATGAGGGAAATGACGTCGAGCCGCATCCGCCACCTTCCCGTGCTTCAGGACGGAGAGATGGTTGGCATTGTCAGCATTGGTGACGTCGTGAAGAACCGGCTCGAGGAACTGGAAAAGGAGAGCGGCGCGCTCCGTGACTACATTACCCGCAGTTGACGGCGGACGCCGCCGTCAGACGCGCGCCGAAGGAGTCGCCCGTTGCTCGGCGGCACCGCAAGCTCAACGGCCGTCATGGCGGCAAAGAGGCCGGCCGGAGCCCGTCAATGAGGCGCAGGATCTCGGCGAACAGAGAGGTCTGGGGATGGCGACCTCGGCCATCTGGAAGGTGATGTACCGCCCGTGCGACGACTGCGTTGCGCTACCTGCGTTGCGCTACCATTGAACAGGAAGGTGTCCCATGTCCACTATGGAGACCGGCGCCGTCGACCTTTCACGGCACCACCAGCCGCGGAACCTATCGGACCGCTTTGCACTCGGCTTCGTGAAGTTGCTGCGTTTCCTCGCAGACACGTTCTTCGCGAAGCGCTATGGCCACCGCGCCGTCGTTCTGGAAACTGTTGCCGCTGTCCCTGGCATGGTGGGTGGGGCATTACAACACTTGAAGTCTTTGCGCCGCATGACGGACGACAATGGCTGGATCCGCATGCTGCTCGATGAGGCCGAAAACGAGCGCATGCACCTGATGACCTTCGTCCAAATCGCAAAGCCCAGTTCACTGGAGCGGGCTCTGATCCTCTTCGCTCAAGGTGCGTTCTTCAACGGATTCTTTGCGCTCTATCTGGTTTCGCCCCGGACCGCGCACCGGGTTGTCGGGTACTTCGAAGAGGAGGCGATCATCAGCTACACCGAGTATCTGGAAGAGATCGACGCCGGGCGACATGAGAACGTGCCGGCACCCCAAATTGCCATAGATTACTGGAAGTTGGCACGTGATGCGCGGCTGCGGGATGTGGTGCTGGCGATCCGAGACGACGAGGCGGGCCATCGAGACGTCAACCACGGGTTTGCTGATACGCTCACGGGCGCTGGTCGCTCGGTCGCCGCTGGCAACGTTAAGACAATCGCTGGTGAAAAGAGCGGAAAACTGTAGATCCGAAAAAACCTCTCCGACTTTCTACGCCGCCCTGCCGGCGGACGAGTCGCTTGACGCCGGCGACGAAATGGGGCGCGGTAAGGGTCATAGAAAAGGAACTCAAGGCCCCTGAGAGCGCGCCGCCTGATTGCTATTTGATTGCTAACAAGAACCAAGGGCCTGGCTGTTTTCAGCCAGGCCCTTGATTTAATTGGTGGAGCCGAGGGGGCTCGAACCCCTGACCTCGACATTGCGAACGTCGCGCTCTCCCAACTGAGCTACGGCCCCAAGGGATTTTAAGGTCTCGGATCCCGACCCCGCGGATAATGTGAGCCCGCGCCGGCCCGTGTCAAGGCGCGGCGCCCGGACCCGCCCCGGGCCTCGCGCCCGCCCGAGGCCCGTCGCCCTTGCGTGCGGGGAAGGCTGAGGTTAGGGTTCCGGCCTGTCACCGAAACAGCCTTCCGAGAGCCCATGACCTCGCTGGTTATCCTGCTCGACACCCTGCTCGAGCTCTACATCTGGTGCCTGCTCGTCTTTGTCGTGATGGGCTGGCTGATCTCATTCAGGGTGGTCAACACCCACAACCGCCTCATCTCTGTGGTGAACGACTTCCTCTACCGCCTCACCGAGCCGGCGCTCCGTCCCATCCGGCGCGTGCTGCCCAATCTGGGCGGCATCGACATCTCGCCGGTGGTCCTCATCCTCTTGATCTGGTTCGCCCGCAACCTGCTGCGCGAATACTTTGCTTGAACGGGCTTCCCCCTTCACGGCTGCTGCCGACGGGCTCAAGATCGCCCTGCGGGTGACGCCGAAGGCCGGTCGAAATCGCATCGATGGCCTGGCGGCGGACGAGGGAGGCGGCGCGGTGCTCAAGGTGGCGGTCACCGCCGCGCCCGAGGGCGGCAAGGCCAACGCCGCGCTGATCAAGCTTCTGGCCAAGGAGTGGCGGCTGCCGAAGACGGCTCTCGCAATCGTCGGCGGCGCGGCGGCCCGGCGCAAACTGCTCCACGTCTCCGGCGACCCGGCCGAGCTCATGAGCCGACTCGAGCGCTGGCTGGAGGCCCGCCATGTCTGAGGCGAGAATCCTCGACGGCAAGGCCTTCGCCGCCCGTCTGTGCGCGAGGATCGCCCGCCAGGTCGGCGCGCTCCAGCAAAGCCGCGGGCTCAAGCCGGGCCTCGCGGCCGTGCGCGTCGGCGACAACCCGGCGAGCGAGATCTATGTCCGCAACAAGACCAAGCAGGCGTGCGAGGCCGGCATGAACTCGTGGCAGCACCGCCTGCCGGCCGAGGCCAGCCAGGACCAGCTCCTGGACCTGATCCGGCGGCTCAATGAGGACCGGCAGGTCCACGGCATCCTCGTGCAACTGCCGCTGCCCGGCGGGATCGACGCGGGCGCGGCGATCGATGCCGTCGACCCGGCCAAGGACGTGGACGGCTTCCACGTCATCAACGCCGGCCGGCTGGTCACCCGCGGCCCGGGAGGGCCGTCGGGCGTCATGGTGCCGGGCACGCCCCTGGGCTGCCTGATGCTGATCAAGGACCATCTGGACAAGCTCGAGGGCCTGGAGGCCCTGGTGTTGGGCCGCTCGAACATCGTCGGCAAGCCCATGGCGCATCTCCTGCTGGCCGAGCACTGCACCGTCACCATCGCCCATTCGCGGACCCGGGACCTGGCGGCTATGTGCCGCCGCGCCGATATCCTGGTCGCCGCCGTGGGCCGGGCCGAGCTGGTCCGGGGCGATTGGATCAAGCCCGGGGCCACCGTCATCGACGTGGGCATCAACCGGATCGAGGGCGCCGACGGCAAGACCCGGCTGGTGGGCGACGTGGCGTTTGCCGAGGCGGTCGAGGTCGCCGGCGCCATCACCCCGGTGCCGGGCGGCGTCGGCCCCATGACCATCGCCTGTCTCTTGCAGAACACCGTGACCGCCTGCTGCCGGCAGGCCGGCATCCCGGTGCCCGAGGCCTGAGCGGCCCCTCACCCGGCCGGCGCAGCCCCGGCTCACGGTTGCGTAGAGACCTTTTCCAGCCCGCACCACTCGGCGACGAAAAGCGCGATCGAGCCGGCGATTCGGCGTATCGACGCCAGGCTCACCCGCTCGTCGAAGGCGTGAATGTTTTCCGTAGACGGCCCGTAGACGAGGCAGGGACAGTCGTCATAGAGGACGAACACGCGGCCGTCGAGGTAGCCAGGGGTGACGAAGGATTCGAGGCGCGTCCCGAAACTTCGGGCATGGGCGCGGGCCAGCGTCTTTTCCGCGTCGCTTCCTTCCTCCAGCACGTAGCCCCGCGCGAAGAAACCATTGTAGGCCACCTCGGGCGGGGTGTTGGCAAGGAACGGATCGTCCTTGCCCGCCTCCCGCAGGCAGTCCTCGATTTCACGCGCGGCGTCCCCCGGATCGACGCCCGGATAGATCGCGGCCCGCATGTCGAAGCTGCACCAGGCAGGCACGGAAGAGGCCCAGTCGCCCCCTTCGATCTTACCGACGTTGAAATTGATCGGATGATCGAGGTCTTCGAGATAGGGATAGTCGCCCTTCCGTTCGTTCCACCGCGCTTCAAGACCGCGCAAGGCCCGGATCAAGCGGAAGGCCGCCTCGATCGCGTTGGCGCCGGCTCCCGCCTCGCGGACGTGAATCGCCCTGCCCCGCACATGGACGCGGAACCAGATCACGCCGACATTCGCGCGCACGAGCATGTCGTCTTCGGGTTCCGGAATGATCGCCGCGTCCGCCTTGTATCCGCGCAACAGGCAGGAAAGCGTGCCGTTGCCGGTGCACTCCTCCTCGGTCACCGATTGGATATAGACCGTGGCCGCCGGCTGGTAGCCGAGCCGTTTGAGCGCGTCGAGCGCGAAGATATTGGCGGCCAGCCCCGCCTTCATGTCGCCGCCGCCGCGCCCGTAAAGCCAGTCGCCGTCGATGCGCGGCTCGAAGGGCGGATTCGCCCACATGTCGAGCGGACCGGTCGGGACCACGTCGATGTGGCCATTCAAGATGAGCGAGCGGCCCTTCTCTTCTTTCGGCCGATGGGTTCCAACCACGTTGAGCGCATTGTCGTAGCTCACCTTAACCGGCGAAAACCCTGGATGGTCCTTGATCTCGTCCACGTCAATCGTCCAACGGTCCATCGCGTATCCCCGCTCGGCGAGCGCGCGATAGACGAAGTCCTGGGCGGTGTGCTCCTGCCCTCGGAGCGAGGGAAAGCGGATCAGCTCCTGGGTGAATGCAATCTGGTCCTCGAAGCCATCGCCGACCGCTTCGAGGATCCTGGCCGCCAAGGCGTCATCGAGCGCCGGCGGGCCAACCGTTTGAGGTTTTTTCGACATTGGATGTCATCTCATCGAGGTGATCCCGGAAATCGGCGGGTCGATGAAACCCACCACGACCCATCACTATGCTAGCCCCGTACTATGCTAGCCCCGTGCCACGGGAAGAGTCGCGCATCGAATGCTGCCGCCCCAGAAACCGATCTGATCCGCGGGCACCGGAACCGGCTCGACCCCCCGTCGGTCGAGTTCGTCGATCACCCGGTTGTGGCCCGCCGGCAGCATGTAGGTTTTCTCATCCAGGCTGACTCCCACCGTCGCGAAAGTCCGCGCCTCTTGCTCGGTGAGCTCGATGACCTCCCAATCCTTGACCGGTTCAGGCAAGCCGTCCACCAAGGGCGGCAGGTAAGCCATGAGCAGGCCTTCGCGCAGCAGGCACATGACCCCGAGCGCGTGCAGGAAGCTGCCCCTCATGGGCATCGGGTGGACCTGGTAGCCGTAGGGTTCGAGATAACGCTTCAACCAGTCGGTGCCCGCTCGGTTGCTGGCGATGTCGGATTCGCCGACGATGATGTCCTTGCCGTAAATCATGATGTCGCCGCCTTCCAGATACGGGCCGGGGCCCCCGCCTGAAGGGGTGAACGGCTGGGCCGGGGGCATCGCTGCATGCCGGGCCTCGGGGTCGTGGGCGATCAGCGGCATAACGGCGTCGCGGAGCGGAAAGACCTCTTTGCGCCGGTAGGCCCGCCGAATGTTGATCTCCAGGAAGTGATTGCCGAGGACATAAACAGGGTCGGCGGGATAGAGCAAAGCGTGCCCCCCTTGTAAGAATCCCAGATATTCCTTTTCCTCCTCGCTATAGGGGCGTGGCCGATGCACCTCGACGCCCCGCTCGTCGTAGACGGCGACGACGGCCTCGAGTTGCTCCTGCGTCTTTTCGTAGCGCTCGGGGAATGCGGCCTTGACCCTGAGGGGCTTGCCGCCGGTCGCCTCAAGCGCCTCCCGAAGCTCGGCGTTGTAGTGAACCAGCGCGGGGTCAAACGGAGGAAGGGTGAAATCGTCGAGGATACCGACGACGGCTTCCCGAAGCCTTCCATAATCGCTGTGGACACCAAATTTGTGGGTGCTCTCCGCCATTGGTCCGTTTCCCCATTTGCCGATCACCGAAGCCCGCCCGCCCGCGCGGGCTCGACGCCTTGCAATTCCTCCCCGTTCAAGGAACGCCCCGATGAAATAGTTGCTGAAATAGTTCAGGTGTGACGGTCGAGAGAGCCTATGCGACTCGGGAGCCGCCCGCAAGTTTCCGGATGGGCTGAGGCCTCCCAAACCCGGCCCGCGCACAAAATCTTTTCCCCCGCACGCCGTCAGCCCATAAGCTGGGCCTCCGGCGCAACCAAACAGGAGTCCGCACATGCTGAGGGTGCGCGGCCTCGCCTTCATCGGCGACTTCGCCGTGGTCGGTCTCTCCAAGCCGCGCGGCAACAAGACATTCTCGGGCTTGGCCCTCGACGACAACCTGACGGAGCGCGACGCCGAGGCGCGCTGCGGCCTGCTGGTCATTGACCTGCGCAGTGGCGACATCGTCCATTGGGTTCGCATCGGCGGCGTCGTCGACGTACAAAAACTCGCGACTCGCCTCGCCCGTGCCCCAGCAGGTAACGCTGTCGCGTCCGTCGCCCTTCGCCTCGCAGAACTTGCGAATGAGCGCGGGCACCACGTGCGACGTTTCCAGATCGAAGTTATCGCCGGGTCCGTAAAGATTAACGGGGATCACGTAGACGCCGGATAGGTCGTACTCTCGCGCGTAGGCATCGAGCATGACGCCCAAGGCGCGTTTGGCGACGCCGTAGGGAGCGTT
>JACZXZ010000073.1 GCA_022571365.1 Pseudomonadota bacterium
GGCGGGGGTGCCTTCCCCTCGGGGGCGTGGTCGGCGGGACTCCCTTCCGCTTCGCGCCAACGTCGCCGCAACCGACCAGCCCACAGGCAATATCGGATAAGTTGAATGTTAACGTCGTATTTTCAGGGCAGCACAGACGACGCTTCACTCGGTCTCTACGAGGCACTGAGCAAGTACTCCGATCTCGAGAATCTGATCGCGGACGGCGAGGCTGAGGGCCTGCACCTAGAGTGCAAGGCCCCCGGTTCTCCTAGGCTCGGAAAGGGCCTGAAGAAAGAGCTAGCGGAGGCTATTTCGGGTTTCTCGAATACTGCGGGCGGCGTAATCCTATGGGGTATTAGCACGATCCAACGTGCTCATAGCGGTCTTGACGTCCTGACGCAAATTGAGCCGATTGGACAATGCGGCTCCTTCTTACGTCAGCTCGAAGCGATCATTCCGACGCTGACTACACCTCCGGTTCTCAGCGCGCCCAGCAAGACAATTAAGAGGCGATCAAAAGACACGCAGGGGGTTGTCGCAACTCACATACCGAGGCACATTGGCGATCCAGTTCAATCAAACCTAGACCACCGTTTCTATTTTCGGAGCGGTGGTGAGTTTACCATCGCTCCTTACCAAATGATCCAGCGTTTGTTCCTCGCAACGGACAGCCCCGATCTCCGTCCGCGGTTTGAAGGCCAGCTCGTCAAGTTAGCGAAGGACGGGTTCTGGGAGATACCAATAATTGTCGAAAACCAATCGAGCGCGGTGGGGCAGCATGCGGTCGTCTCCATCGTGGTGCTTAACGCATCAGCATGCGATCAGATATCATCTCGTGATTTAGTCGACGAATCACACCTTAACATTGGAAAAACGGTGTTCCGCTCAAATCTTTCCGGGGTCGTTCACCGCGGAATTAACACGGTAGTAGGAACCCTAAGGGTAAAAATGAAGATGGAAAAACGTGCCAGGCGTGTTTTGAGGTTAAGTATCGAAATCTACGCCGACAAGATGCGTGCTTGGGGAGTCGAGGCGTGTGTTCAATTGGCAAAGAAGCGTTTTTCCGTCAAGCTGACAAACGAGCGGTACTTATACTGAACGTACGTTCCCTCGCCACCCCAGCAAGGCGCGGCGCAGCTTCCAGTTCTCCAAACGGTAGGCCGCGACGGGCGGGTGTGCCTCCCCCTCGGGGGCGTGGTCGGCGGGACGCCCCTTGAGATCGCCATGAACCGCCCGCCGAATTTTCGCAAATCATCGCCTTTGTCTCGTAATATCACTCGGTTCAACCCACGGAGCGAGACGCCATGGCCGCCAAGTCAAACCAGATCCGGGTCGGCATCCTAGGCGCCAGCGGCTATACCGGAGCGGAGCTGGTGCGGCTCTTGGTCCGCCATCCCCAGGCGGGAATCGCGCTCATGACCGCCGACCGCCACGCGGGCAAGTCGATGGCCGCGGTCTTTCCCCACCTCGCCGGCCACGGGCTGCCGGACCTCATCCAAATCGACCAGGCGCGCTGGGACGCCGTCGACATGGTGTTCTGCTGCCTGCCCCACGGCGCCACCCAGGAGATCATCGCCGGCCTGCCGGAGCGCCTCAAGGTCGTGGACCTGTCGGCCGACTTCCGGCTGGCCGACGTCGATGTCTACGCCGAATGGTACGGCCACCCCCACCTGGCGCCCGAGCTTCAGCGGGAGGCGGTCTATGGACTGACCGAGCTCAAGCGGGCCCAGGTCAGAGAGGCGCGGCTGGTCGCCAATCCGGGCTGCTATCCCGTCGCGGCGCAGCTACCCCTGGTGCCGCTCATCGAGGCCGGGGGGATCTCGCCCGACGACATCATCATCGACGCCAAGTCGGGGGTCACCGGCGCCGGCCGCGCCGCCGAGGAGGCCAATCTCTATGCCGAGGTGAGCGAGGGCGTCCACGCCTACGGCGTCGCCCGCCACCGCCACATGCCGGAGATCGAGCAGGGACTCGGCCAGGCCGCGGGCCGGCCGGTGACCGTCAACTTCACGCCCCACTTGACGCCCATGAACCGGGGCATCCTCGCGACCATCTACGTCCGACTGGCGGACGGCGCGGACGCAGGCGACCTGCGCGCGGCCCTGGACGGGCGCTATCGGGACGAGCCCTTCGTCCACCTGGTGCCCGAAGGCACAGCCCCGGCGACGCGCCATGTACGCGGTTCCAACCACTGCCTGATCGGGGTGTTCGCCGACCGGATTAAGGGCCGCGCCATCGTCATCTCGGTCATCGACAACCTGGTCAAGGGCGCGGCCGGTCAGGCGGTGCAGAACATGAACGTGATGTTCGGCCTCGACGAGACCCAGGGCCTGGAGGCGGACCCGCTGTTTCCTTAAGATCGCCGGGGCGCCGCCTTTCCCTCGCCGATCTTCGTTTCGGGCGTGATCAGGAGCGCGGTTTCCTGGCCGATCATGCGGCGGGCGGTTTGAGGTTCGAGGCCGGTTGATCGGCCACGACGCAACCCTTATTATCTATTATCCGGCGAAGAACTCTAAGGCGCCCAGAGTCGTTTCGGGGAAGTGGATTTTCGCACCCATCAAGACGATGGGGATTGCCGCCGCCTTTAATACCCTTAATGCTCATGCCTTCCGGAGATCGCAAAACCGGAGGCTCCGGGTCGCCTGCGCCTTGTCACGAAGGGAACGCATATCCGCCATGATGGAACTCAAAGTGGGGTTTGACCGAAGCCGAGCGGCTTTGCTTCAGGGCACCCTGCGGGCACTGGGTTTCGGCTTGATGGGTGTTTTCGGCGTGATCGCCCTGGCCGGCTGTTCCGCGGTGCCCGACGCCGTCAACCCGGTGGAATGGTACAAGGGTGCGGCCGGATGGTTTGACTCCGAAGATGAGGCCGAGCCGCCCGCCGAGGCCACCGTGGTGACCGAGCCGACCCCGGCGGCGGATGAGTCCTTCCCCAACCTGGCCTCGGTGCCTGAGCCGCCGGTCCAGACCTATGACCCGGCCCAGCGGCAGGACATCGTCGAAGGCCTGATTGCCGACCGGGAACACGCCAGCTACGTGGACATGACCTTGCGCGGCGCCGGCGCGACAGGCTTTCCCGCCGCCTCGGCCACCGGGATGATATCCGAGCCGTTGTTCTCGGCGCCCGCGCCCGCCGCGCCGGAACCGGCGTCGCCGACTTTGGCAGCCGCGGCGCAAATCGAGCCACCGCCCGCGCCCGCCGCGCCGGAAAGCGTGGCGTCCGCGGAGGACGCCGGGGGTGCCGGTGCTCAGGAAACGGCGGCGGTCTATCCCGGTGCCCCACAGGCCCCGGCCCGCACGATCTATTTTGCCCATGGCTCGACGAGCCTCCTGGCGAAGGGCCGAGAGCTGCTGCGTGAGGTGGCCGCCTGGCAGCGCGAGAAGGGTGGCGCGATTCGCGTGGTCGGCCATTCCTCAAGCCGCACGGGCGACATGGATCCGGTGCGCCATAAACTGATCAATTTCAAGGTCTCGCTTGATCGCGCCAACGCCGTCGCTCAGGAGCTGATCAGACTCGGGGTTCCTCCGGACAAGCTGATCGTGAGCGCCAAGTCCGACGCCGAGCCGATCTATTTCGAGATCATGCCGTTGGGCGAGGCCGGTAACCGGCGGGTGGAGATCTACCTCGACTTTTGAGACAGACTTCAGGGCGAGCCGCGCCCAACACGCGGCATGGCTCGGAACCCAGGCCGTCATCCGCGTTGATTGCAATGCACCCAACCGACAGCGTCGATCTGAACCTTTGCCGCATGAACCAGCCAAGACCCAATAACCCGGGTGAAACTCGGGCGAGGCTGCTGCCATCCAGGGGAATGATATTTCCTGCCGCGGCACGCAGGAGCCTATGAAGATGCGGCTGCCGGTCCCTTGAGCAAGCCTTTGAAAATCGCTGTCGCCGGCCTCGGGACGGTCGGCGCGGGCACGGTCAAATTGCTTCGGCAAAACGCCGACCTGCTGGCGCAGCGTTGCGGCCGGCGGCTCGAGCTGATGGCCGTATCGGCCCGCGACCGGGCCCGCGACCGGGGCGTGGATCTCAAGGACCTCAGCTGGTACGACGATCCGGTTCGGATGGTCGCCGAGGCCGACGCCGATGTGGTGGTCGAGCTGATCGGAGGCAGCGACGGCGTGGCCAAGACGCTCATTGAGGCCGCGTTCGCCAGAGGCAGGCACGTAGTCACGGCCAACAAGGCGCTGTTGGCCGTTCACGGTACGGCTTTGGCCCGGGCCGCCGAGGCGGCGGGTGTGGCGCTCGCCTTCGAGGCGGCCGTGGCCGGCGGCATCCCGATCATCAAGGCGCTGCGCGAAGGCTTGGCGGGCAATCGGGTGAATCGCGTCTACGGCATCCTGAACGGCACCTCGAACTACATCCTCACCAACATGCGCGAAAGCGGCCGCGAGTTTGCCGAGGTGTTGGCCGAGGCCCAGGAGAGGGGTTATGCCGAGGCGGACTCGGACCTCGACGTGGACGGCATCGACGCCGCCCACAAGCTGGCGATTCTCACCAGCGTCGCCTTCGGCTGCGAGGTCATGTTCGATGACGTGTATGTCGAGGGCATCCGCCATGTCTCGCCGCTCGATATCGAATACGCCGAGGAGCTTGGCTACCGAATCAAGCTCTTGGGCAGCACGCGGCTCACCGAACACGGCGTCGAGCAGCGGGTGCACCCGTGCATGGTGTCGCTCGAGGCCCCGATCGCGCATGTCGAGGGGGTGTTGAATGCCGTCGCCGCCGCGGGTGATTTTGCCGGCGACACCTTCTATGAAGGGCGTGGGGCGGGCGCCGGACCGACGGCATCGGCGGTGGTCGCCGACCTGGTTGACATCGCGCGCGGTCGGCAGATACGGACCTTCGCGGTGCCGGCCACGGAGCTCAAGAAGATTCCGGCGGCCCCGATGGAGCGCCATTGGGGCGCTTACTACATCCGTCTCATGGTGGTCGACCGGCCGGGCGTCATCGCCGATGTGGCCGCCACGCTCCGCGACGATCAGATTTCCATGGCCTCGATGCTTCAGCGCGGGCGCGCACCCAATGAGGATGAGGCGGTGTCGGTGGTGTTGGTCACCCACGAATGCGAAGAGGCGGCGATGATGCACGCGCTCGCCGGGATCAAGCGCCTGGACACGGTCCTCG
Organism: Pseudomonadota bacterium; assembly: GCA_022571365.1. GTDB lineage: Bacteria > Pseudomonadota > Alphaproteobacteria > JACZXZ01. The sequence goes on from JACZXZ010000073.1 coordinate 5,114, forward strand.
AGCCGCCCCGCATGATCCGGATCGAACCTTTGTAGGGAGGTGCGAACGCCATGGTCGAGAGCTCAGCGATAGACCGCAACCTGGGGCTGGAGGCGGTGCGGGTGACCGAAGCGGCGGCCTTGTCGGCTTCCCGCCTGATCGGCCGGGGTGACGAAAGGGCGGCCGATCAGGCCGCGGTCGAGGCCATGCGACGGGCCCTGAACAGCCTCGACATCGACGGCACGGTGGTGATCGGCGAGGGCGAGCGGGACCAGGCGCCCATGTTGTTCATCGGCGAGAAGGTCGGCACCGGGAAGGGCCCGAAGCTCGATATCGCCCTCGACCCTCTGGAAGGGACGACGATCACCGCCAAGGGCGGCCAAGATGCGCTGGCCGTGATCGCGATGGGGTCGCAGGGCCGTTTCCTCAACTCGCCCGACGTCTATATGGACAAGATCGCGGTCGGAGGCGGCCTTCCCGACGAGCTGATCGATCTGGGCGAGAAACCGGGCAAGAACCTCGAAAACCTGGCCAAGGCGAAGAAATGCGACATCTCCGACCTGGTCGCCTGCATCCTGGACCGGCCGCGCCATGCCGAACTCGTCGCCAACGTGCGCGAGGTCGGGGCGCGCATCCAGTTGATATCCGACGGTGACGTCAACGGGGTCATCGCCACCACCCGGCCGGAGAGCGGGATCGACATCTATCTGGGCATCGGTGGCGCGCCCGAAGGGGTGCTGGCGGCCGTGGCGCTGCGCTGCATCGGCGGCCAGATGCAAGGCCGTCTGTTGTTTCGCAATGACGACGAGAAGAAACGCGCCGCGGACTGCGGCATCACCGATCTCGACCGTATCTATAGCCTGCATGCAATGGCCGGCGGCGATGTCATGATCGCCGCCACCGGCGTGACCGATGGCTCGATGCTGCGCGGGGTGAGACGGCTCAAAGACGGCGCCGTCACCCACTCGATAGTGATGTGCTCGAAGACCGGCACGGTGCGAACGATCGAGACGATTCACAACTTCGCGCGAGAGCCCGCTCTCCAGCCCATCGACGGGTAGCCGTGGTCGCCACCGGTCCACCCTCCGCAGTCGCCGACCTGTCCGCCGTACAACTCCGGAAGGCGGGCGCGCCAAAGCCGCTCCCGCCTTCGCGAAGCGCGCTATGGCGGGCGAAGCAAGGTTGGCGACGGCGCGTGCTCCCGTCCTCCGTAGCATTACTGCGGAGGGTGGAACGGAGGATGGAAAGGCTATGCCGGAGGTAGCTGCCACGGAGGATGGAAGGACGGGCGCCGGCGACGATTTCCTCGGAGTCGGGCGCTCGTTTACCGGCAAATGCTGGCGCGTCCGTCTCGCCGATGAGCGCTTAGGCATGGCGCTGGCCCAGCGGCTCGCGCTGCCGGAGATCATCGGCCGGGTTCTGGCCGGGCGCGGGATCGGGCCCGAGGAGGCCGAGTCCTTTCTCAATCCGACGCTCAAGGCGCTGCTGCCCGATCCCTGCCACCTGATCGACATGGCGTCCGCGGCCGACCGCTTGGCCCGGGCCGTGATGGCGGGCGAGGGCATCGCCGTGTTCGGCGATTACGACGTCGACGGCGCGACCTCATCGGCGCTCTTATATCGGTTCCTGAGCGCGGTCGGGGCGCCGCCGCGCATCTACATTCCCGATCGCCTGAAGGAAGGCTACGGTCCCAACGAGCGGGCGCTCATGCGCCTGAAATCGGAAGGCGCGGCCATCGTGGTGACCGTCGACTGCGGCACCACCGCCTTCCAGCCGCTCGAGGCCGCGGCCGAGGCCGGCCTCGAGGTCATCGTCGTCGACCATCACATCTCCGAGCCGCGCCTGCCGCCGGCTTATGCCGTGATCAACCCCAACCGTCTCGACGAGTCCAGCCCCCACGGCCAGCTCGCCGCGGTCGGCGTCGCCTACCTGCTGGTTATCGCGGTCAACCGGTGCCTGCGCGAGGCGGGTTGGTACGGGCCGAGGCGGCCCGAGCCCGAGCTCATGCAGTGGCTCGACTTGGTGGCGCTGGGGACGGTCTGTGATGTGGCGCCCATGACCGGCGTCAACCGGGCGTTGGTCGCCCAAGGCCTCAAGGTCATGGCGCGGCGCACCAACCCCGGCCTCGCGGCGCTGGCCGATGTCGCCGGGCTTGACGAGCGGCCCGGGACCTATCATGCGGGATTCATCTTCGGGCCGCGGATAAACGCCGGCGGCCGCGTCGGCGAGTCCGATCTGGGCGCCCGCTTGCTGTCCACCGAGGACCCCGTCCAGGCGCTCGCGCTGGCGCGGCGGCTTGACGCCTACAATGACGAGCGGCGCCAGCTCGAGGCCGCGGTCCTGGAGGCGGCGCTGGCCCAGCTCGGCGCGCAAGCCGGCGATTCCAGCCCGCTGGTGATGGCCGTCGGCAAGAATTGGCACCCAGGGGTCATCGGCATCGTCGCCAACCGGCTTGCGGAGCGCTTCAACCGACCGGCATGCGTCGTGGCATTGGCCGACGGCGTCGGCAAGGGCTCCGGCCGGTCGATCGCCGGCATATCTCTTGGCACCGCCGTTATTGCCGCGCGCCAGGCCGGTCTTCTGATCGACGGCGGCGGCCACGCCATGGCGGCCGGTTTCACGGTGGCCGAGGAGCGGCTCGACGAATTCCGCTCGTTTCTCGAGGAACGTCTCACCGCTCAGGTGGGTCCCGAGGGGATCGTTCCCAGCCTTGCGATTGACGGCGCGCTATCGCTCGACGCCGCAAAGCCCGATTTTGTTGCGGTGCTCGAGCGACTCGCCCCCTTCGGCGTCGGCAACGCCGAGCCGGTGTTCGCCTTTGCCGGCGCGCGGGTTGCCAAGGCGGATGTCGTCGGATCCGGTCATGTGCGCTGTTTCCTCACCGACGCCGGAGGCGGACGGCTCACGGCCATGGCCTTTCGCAGCGCCGACACCGACCTCGGCCGGGCCCTGGTTCAAAGCTCTGGCGCCGCGCTTCACATCGCGGGCCGCGTGCGGGCCGACAACTTTCGCGGCCGAGAGGGGGTCAAGCTCGTCATCGACGACGCCGCCCCTGCCCACCATACAGCTCCGGCAGGCGGGCCGGCGCGCGCTTCCTGACCCGCCCGCCTTAGCCGTGCGGCGGACAGGTCGAGGTTGCCACCGGGTCCCGTGCGGCCCGGCTGCTCCGGGACCAGGCCGCGGTCCCGGGCGCATGCCTTCCTGCGGGCCGGGCATCGACATGTAAGCGGCTTGCTTTTACCGCCGACGCTCGCCGTCTTCCGGCCTGCGGGACCGTCGCCCACAATTGATCAATTGGAGCTGGCTGAAAAGTCTCCCGCGCCGGGCCTAACGAGTACGTCCGAATCTCATGAATTGCCCGCGCCGGGGTCGCGACCATTGGGGTAGTGGCAAGGACGTGATAGGATGATTCGATCGACCGTGCGGACCGGGCGTGTCACGATATCGGGGAACAAGGCAGCGTCATGAGCTTTCTGTACCGGACGCTGACACGGGCGCTGCAGAGGAAGCAGCGGGAGTCAGATCCCCTACGGCAACGCCCTGTCTCTTCCGCGGAGAAGAAGCAGGAGAAGAGGAAGAAAGGGTCGCCATTTCGCCTAGCCCTGCTGTCCGGCGTGCTACTGATCAGCGCTATGGGGGCGGCCGGGCTGTTCTTGTGGCCGGAACGGGAGTCCGTCGTGGCGCCGTCGACGCAAGTCCAGGTGGTGCTGCCGGTCCCAGCGGCGACAGCGGTAGTTCCGGAGACCGTGCCCTCCGAGGCGGCGCCCCGCCGGGTGGGGCCACCAGCGCCTCAGCAGTCCGCCACCGCATTGCCCGCGCCGGCGCGGGATGAAACGACAGTCGACAGCCCCAGCGCCTCCGACAGGTCGATCATACCGACGGCGCCGACGCTGGCGCCTCCCGAGCCCCCACAACTCGAGCCGGTGCCGACACCGCCGGCCCAGGCGGCCGTCGGCGGCGTATTCGTGTATCTTGCGCCCTATCGTTCGCGCGAGTCGGCCATCGAAGGCTGGGCGTTATTGCGCGAGGCCCACGCCGACCTGCTCGGCGGGCTTGATCACTCCGTCGTCGAAGTCGACCTAGACCAACAGGGGATGTTCTTTCGAGTTCAGGTCGGCCTCCTGGCCAGCGAGGCTGAAGCCAACGCGCTCTGTGCCAGGCTGAAGAGCCGCGACCTTTACTGTGCGTTGGCGCCTGAGCTGGTAGCCTCTCGGGCGGAGCCGACAGGCGCGGACGAATCACTGCCGGTTGGCCCTCTGATTTCCCCAACAGTAGAAGATTTTCTGAGTATCATTGAGTCGGCGCCAATCGAACCGACCCCGCCCGCCCCGGAAGCGACCATCGAAGCCCCGGCCCCCGCGCAGGCTGGGCGGGTAGCGTCCGAGCC
>JACZXZ010000001.1 GCA_022571365.1 Pseudomonadota bacterium
CCGATCACCACCACGCGCGCATGAGACTTCATGGGCCTCTCTCCCTCCTCTGGGTTTCCTGCTCTTTGCGTTTCTTGCTTCGGTCCCGGTTGGAACATTCCTCGAGTCCTGGAGCGGCAGAATATCAAAAACCGCCGGTTATCTACTATCCCTCGTTGCCGGGATGAATGGCCCGCGGCGGGGGCGGCATGTTCGGGGGCCGGCCGAAGGCGCGCGGCAGGCTCCTGTTGGCGTGCGGGTCTGCGTCGTCAGGCCCGTGGATGTTGCAACGGCAATGACGCTCCGACCGATGCATGCTTAGTCTCAGCCGGGACCGCTGCTTGGTGCGATCCTCGGCGACGACCCCGTATCCCGCTGGCATATCGCGCCATTGCAAACCATTGAAGCGCGCGCTAGCACAGGGGCATGTCAAGATGTACGGCGCCACTCTGCATGCGGCTGCGACACTTTTCGACCGCTTAATCGGCTGAAATACTCGCACCGATATAGCCCGCGTGATAAGTTCGCGACATCGCCCGAGTGGACCAAAGGTGGCTATGCGAACTCTCATTATCTCCCTCGCGTTGCTCGTCGCTGTGACAAGTCCGGCGCCCGCAGAGTATGAGAATCAGCTTGAGGAGGCCTTAGCGGAATACGAGAAGGGCTACTATTCGACCGCGTTTAACAAGTTTCTGCCGTTGGCGAAGCAGGGCGTTGCCGAAGCTCAGCATCACCTCGCCCTGATGTACGACACCGAGCATCCAGTGCCCGAGGACAACCCTGGCCTGGCAAACTGGTTCCGCCTCATTCAGAACGACGAAGAAGCCGAGAAGTGGTACCGCAAAGCTGCAGAGCAGGGCCATGTTGGAGCCCAATTCAAGATCGGCCATATGTACAACTCATTACGAGGCGCGCTCTTTCCGATCCGCCTTTATGGCTATGAAAACAATAAGAAAAGAGCGGTTAGATGGTTCCGCCTTGCTGCCGAGCAAGGGCACCCACAGGCCCAATTTAAACTCGGCATGCTGTACTTAAACGGCTATGGTGTCCCGAAAGATTACGTCGAAGCCGTAAAGTGGTACCGCAAGGCTGCGGAGCAGGGGCTCGCCGATGCCCAGAACAGGCTCGCCAATATGTACCACGACGGCCTGGGCTTGCCGAAAGATTATGGCCAGGCGGTCGAGTGGTATAGGAAGGCGGTGGACCAGGATCTCGCCGTAGCCCAATACAACCTTGCCGGAATGTATTGGCGAGGCCATGGGGTGCCGCAAGATGAAGCCGAAGCTAAAAAATGGTGCCGCAAGGCCGCCGCCAACAGCTTCGCTGCGGAACAGTACGAGCTCGGACTTACCTTCAAAGGCTTCGCTGCGGACGCAGACGAAACTCTCCGCGTACAGTACTACTCGGGGACCGTGGATTTCTTTCGCCTGGCCGCCGAACTGGGACACGGGGAAGCACAAATGCGGCTTGCTGGCCATTACGGCCTCGGGCAGTGGGTCCCAATGGACCATGTGCTCGCCTACATGTGGGCCAATTTGGCCGCAGCGCGGTTGAGCGGCGAAAACGCGGAATTGGCGGCCGCTGCGCGCCATGCAGCGGCCGGTCTTATGACTGCAGCGCAAATCGCCGAGGCACAAAAGCTGTCCCGCGAGTGGCGGGTCTGCGGCAATCTGGGGGTAGTATTCGCGGTATTCCAATAACAGGCAGGCGGATCACCTCGGGATATAGACGGCCGTACGTTGGGGCTGCGGGGTTATAGGTGGTAAATTCCCTTCGCTAGGGACCAGCGAGTGCAAAGGTACAGTAAAACGCTCTCCCCTCTATGCCATGCGCGACGCTTCTCATTCGTTAAGTAAAGAGCGTTAACCAGAGACAAGATACGAACTTAACGGATCACCGATGGACGAACCAAGCAACAAAATAGAGTGGTTTCAGGAATGGCGAGAACCGAGAAATTTCTTGAGAAAAGCAATTGAATGGATCGAGTTAACTCCTGCGGACGTGCAGTTCACAAATCCTAAAATCAACAAATACTCTCGCGAAGCGTTCGGCGCGGGCCTATTTGCAACGATTCTGAACGATCATGAACCATGCAAAGTCCGTCTAGTCCCTGAGTCCGAGCGGTTTCCCGATTTTCAGCTTCGTACCCGCGATCAGACGGTCGACTTCGAGTTGACCGAAGCTTTGAAGCCGGGTCGCAAGCGCGGTGATGAGTACCGGCTTCTTCAACAGGTGCGGGCCCGAAATGCTGGGCACGAGGACAAGGAGATAGTCGGCCGGACGGAAGCACAGAGACGCGCTCGCGAGGCAATCCCAAAAGCCATTCGCGACAAGGTGCAGAAATATCGTGTTGGCACCAAGGTTAACTTGCTCGTCTATGTGAACATCATTTCGCATAATGAAGTACTTATGAGCGATATTGCTGGCGAAATGTTGCTGTCCGAGGCCGAGTTAGTAAGGCTCACAAAGCCTTGGTGCGACGAGTTTCAGTCAATCTGGCTCTTAAGAGGTTCCCGTGCTATTCGCACTTGGCCGACGTCGCTGATACGAACCGCCCTTAGCGATCCCCTCGGTTGGAGCGATGCGGCCCATTAGAAGGTGATCAGCCTCCACAACGGCATTACCGCCAAAAGCGACCGGCCTGTGTTCCAAGCCTGGGTCTCAGGCCGCCTCGGCGGAACTCGGTGGGGGGCGATCTCACCCGCGAGGCGCTCCTGGAAACGCCGTCTGCCACGCGGTTCAGACAAGAAGTTGCAGCCGCCAGAGGCCACGAGAATGGCCTTTGGATGGCGATTGATCCAGATCAATGACACCCGGGACCCGTCGTGGGGGAGATTTGAACATTCGGTATTGTCATTTGGGAAATGTCGGGACAAATATTTTTGCCAGGCGAATTATGTATCTGTGCGCGGGGGGACTTCTGCACTAAGGTTCGGCCCTCGAAGGGGCCGGCGGGACCGCTCCAGGGCAGCTGCCGCGTGACTCGCCCGGGGACCGGAATGGCATTGTGAGGCGTTGATGGCTGGGAAGAGAAGGAAATTGAAGAGCGATATCGAGATCGCGCGCGCCGCGTCCCTAAAACCGATCGAGGCCGTGGCGAAGGCGTTCGGGAATCCCGATCCCGGGCGCCATCTCTACCGCTACGGTCCGTACAAGGCCAAGATCTCGTTCGAGTTCATCGACTCCCTTGCCGATCGCCCCGACGGCAAGTTGATCCTGGTGACGGCGATCACCCCGACCCCGGCCGGCGAGGGCAAGACGACCACCACGGTGGGTCTCGGCGATGCCCTCAACCGCATCGGCAAGAAGGCCATGATTTGCCTGCGCGAACCTTCGCTCGGCCCGTGCTTCGGGGTCAAGGGCGGCGCCACCGGCGGCGGCTACTCCCAGGTCGTGCCCATGGAGGACATCAACCTTCACTTCACGGGCGATATCCATGCGGTCGGGGCCGCCCACAACTTGCTCGCCGCCCTCATCGATAACCACATTTACTGGGGCAACGAGCTGGAGCTCGACCCGCGCCGCATCTTGTGGCGCCGGGTGATGGACATCAACGATCGCGCGCTCAGAAACATCGTGGTGTCCCTGGGCGGGATCGCCAACGGCTTTCCCCGTGAGGACGGCTTCGGCATCACCGCCGCCTCGGAGGTCATGGCCATTTTCTGCCTGGCGGAGAGCGTGGCCGATCTGCGGGACCGCCTTGGCAACATCATCGTCGGCCAGAACCGACGGTGCGAGTGGGTACTGGCCCGCGATCTCAAGGCCGAGGGTCCGATGACCGCGCTCTTGAGGGACGCGCTGATGCCGAATCTGGTGCAGAGCCTGGAGAACAATCCGGCCTTCATTCACGGCGGCCCGTTCGCCAACATCGCCCATGGCTGCAACTCGGTGATCGCCACGCGCACGGCGCTCAAGCTGGCTGACTACGTGATTACCGAGGCCGGCTTCGGCGCCGATTTGGGCGCCGAGAAGTTCTTCGACATCAAGTGCCGCAAGGCGGGGTTTAAGCCCGGGGCCGGGGTGCTGGTGGTCACGGTGCGGGCGCTCAAGATGCACGGCGGCGTGGCCCGCGGCGAGCTTGGGCGCGAGAATCTGGACGCGGTTCGCAAGGGCCGCGAGAACCTGGTGCAGCAGGTCAAGAATCTGCGCGCCTTCGGAGTTCCGGTGGTGGTCGCGGTCAACCGGTTCGACGCCGACACGGAAGCGGAGCTGGCGCTGATTAAAGAGGTGTGCGCCGAGATCGAGGTCGAGGCGGTCGTCTGCACCCACTGGGCCGACGGCAGCGCCGGGGCCGAGGCCCTGGCCCGGACGGTCGTGGCTTTGGTCGAGAACGCGCCTTCGGAGTTCCGTTTTCTCTATCCCGACGACATGGCGCTGTGGGACAAGGCGCGCACCATCGCCCGGACCATGTACGGTGCCCGGGACATCATCGCCGACCTGAAGACGCGTGACCAGTTTGCCGAGTTCGAGAAAGCGGGCTACGGCCATTACCCGATCTGCATGGCCAAGACCCAATACAGCCTGTCGACCGACCCCACTCTCAAGGGCGCGCCCTCGGATCACGTGGTGCCGATTCGCGAGCTCCGGCTCGCTGGCGGAGCGGAGTTCCTGGTGGCGATCTGCGGGGAGGTCATGACCATGCCGGGCCTGCCGCGGGTGCCGGCGGCCAACAGCATTTCCGTGAACGACGCCGGCTTCATCGAGGGCCTGTTCTGAAGGCGGCCCGGGCGGCGCGCGGCGTCCCCGGTGAAGCGGCCCGGCCTATGACGCGGGGTTGGCCGCGCCGCGGGCCAGCAGCCAGCTGCGGGTGATACCGACGATCTCGGCCATGAGCGCGGGGTCGCGCGGGTCTATGTGTTCGCCGGGCAGGATCACGATGGTCTTGGGCTCCGGCGTCAAGCTCTGGAGGGCCCGGACCGAGACGGCCGGAATCATCTCGTCGTCGAGGCTGTTGATGAGCAGGAACTCGCCCTTGAGATATGGCAGGTGTGTCGCGGGCTCGAGCTGGCGGAGCAGGGTCGCGGCCAGCCAGGCGATGGCGGGCCGGAGCCAGGCCGGCTTGAGGCGGATATTGGCCTCGATGATCGGTTTAAGGCGGGCCCCGCCGAAGGCCATGATGCTCGGGCCGAGCCGAAGGCCGTTGGCCGCGGCCATGTGGTGGGCCGCCGGCACGACCACGGCGCCCAGGGAGTACCCCAGCATGTTGATGCGCTCGGGGTCGGCCCAGGGCTGCGCGCGCGCCCACCGGATGATGGCGACCAGCTGTTCGGGAACGGCGAGCGCCGAGCGGCGCGCGGCCGCGACCCGGGCGAATGGCGAACCCTTTCCCCGAATCACCTCGCGCAGGGGATATTCATAGGCGATCACCGCGTTGGGGCCGGCCCTGGGGACGTGTTTGAGGCTGTTTCGCCCGCTCCTGAAACCGCCCAGCAGGATCATCACCGGCAGGTCGCGCGCAAGCTGCCCGGAAGGCAGGCTGACCGTGATGCGGATCGGCTCGTGCCCGTCGGCGGTCAATGTTATGTCGTGGTAGGCGCGGACCTCGCCGCCGCGCTCCACCGTGTAAGTCTCGTCCTGGGCGATGTCGAAGGACGGCACCTCGCTCCGGATAAGCGCCAGCGGGTCTCGCGCATGCTCCCAGGCGATCCAGCCGCCGACGAGGACGAACGGCGCGAGGACCAGGACCAGCGTCCCCAGAAGCAACTTTTTGAGCAGTCTCATGCCCCTATCCGAGAGCTAAGGGCCGCATGGGGCGGCCCCGGAGGCTTTTGATTGACGGGGAGCTGGGGGAAGCCGTGGTGCCCGCAGAGGGACTCGAACCCCCAACCCCGTGATTACAAATCACGTGCTCTACCAGTTGAGCTATGCGGGCACACCGGGGCTCGACGATAGGCTGGATAGGCGCGCCGGGCAAGAAATAGGTTGCGGGACGGGCGCCGAGCATTAAAGTTGCAACACTAGGAATTACTGTCTCTCGGCAACTATATCCGCTTCCAAGTTGTCAATTCCCAGCGTGTATTCAAGAGAGACATAGTGGAACCGACCCGCCGTAAAGTCCTCGTGCACAGAAAAGCCTATTGAGTAGACCTCTCCGGAAACGAAGGGCAGATAACCCTTGCCAGACTGGCTGAGCTTGCGGCTAAGCACCACGACCCACTCGCCGTCCCGAAACTCCGATTCTGCACTGATCGCACTGATTGCCGGGGCCTCGTTCTCGTGGCGCTTGTCCAGGACGTAGCCGTCGACTGCCGCGGCGGGCTCGCCTGGGTTCAACTTCGCCCGCCATAACTCAAGGAAACGGCCCTCGCTCAATAGCTGCTCGAGTTCGCCGTCCGACTTGTAGTTCTCGCCGCCGCCGCTGCGCGTGATCTCGGTCCGGGAGGCGAACAGGTACTTGGTAAGGTCTTGGTCCTCCTTCGCATCAGGCATACCGATCATGTCGTTGTGGCAAGCGCCCCAGCAGCCGGCGCTCTCGGCTGATTTCACTGTGCCGTCAGTGAACATCAGCGCCACCTTAGACTGGTAATCGGGATCCATCTTGCGATCGGGCGATCGCGGTAGCCCAGCCCATGCCAGCCGCACATAGAGGCGGTCGTCGTCAACGACAGCCTTGACATTGAGACGAAGAAACCCACGACGCCCCTCGATCGGCGTGGGTTCCAGCTTCTTGCCAGAGGCAATAAGCTTGCCAATGTCCTTCTCTTCGCCGCCATGGCAGTCCTTGCATGACTTCTCTCTTCTGACACTGGGGGCGGCGCTATGGTCACTTTCGGTCAACACCCACTCCCAAGACGCCTGGCCCGGGGAGAAGAGGATGATGTCCTCGCCATATACCGCTTCCCAGTCCAGCGCCAATGCGGGAATCGCGCCGGACAGGACCACGGCGCACACCAGCGCCGCTAGAGCCGGTGCAACGGGCTTATGCAGTCTAGTCATGCTAATTCCTCCGCGAGCTAGTGCGGCCTACGCTGTGGCCGCTGGCTCAAACAAGGGCGGCAAGGACTCTGCCCCATTTTCTTCACTAAAATTCCGGCGGGACAAACTCGATCTCCTCCTTTTCCTCCACCTCCTCGTGAACCGGCTTGTGATAGATCCCCTTGTGGCATTCGATGCAGGTTTTGCCTTCCATCATGGCCTCCTCGTGCTGGCCTTTTGCCCTTGGCTGCTGCAAAGGCAGGGCCATGGCCGCCATGGCGTGGCAGTTGCGGCACTCCGCTGAGTCGCTCGCCATCATGGACTCCCACACCCTCGTCGCGAGCTCGAGGCGCTTCGCTTCGAGCTTCTCCGGCGTATCTATGGTGCCGATCAAGTGGGCGAAGATATCTTTCGTCCCCGCATAGGCCTTTTTAATTACGACCTGAATCCAGCTTCCCTTGGGGATATGACAGTCGGAGCAGTCCGCCCGCACCCCCGACCGGTTGTTGTAATGGCTTGTCTCCTTGTACTCTTCATAAAAAGTTACCATTTCATGGCACGAAGTGGTGCAGAACTCCATGGTGTTGGTGCGTTCGATGAACGTAGCGAAGCCGGCTGAAAAGATGATGCCGGCTAAGCCTGCACCTGCAAGAAAGACGAACATCGAGTAGCGGCCGGCAGGACGGCGGAGAAAATCGGAGAGTTTTTTTCCGATCCGCACTTTTCCACTCTTTTCACATAGTTCCTGTTACGTGTTCTTCTTGGCGTCTCATGGATGCCTCGTTGCGATAAGCGTGACGTTGTGGACGGAGAGAAGGTTCCACCTTTAGGCAATCGAGATCAGGGCGCCTGCAGGAAGGCTCGGTGGTGATCCCGATCGCGCGCGCATGACGCGCGCATGACAAGGGGCGGCGGGGAAATCCCGCCGCCCCTTGCGCGTCGCAACTCAGATCGACAAGTCGTGGTTCTGAAGCGGGAGGCTGCGAAGCCGCTTGCCCGTCGCGGCAAAGACGGCGTTGTAGAGGGCCGGCGCAAACGGCGGTACACCCGGCTCCCCGACACCCCCCGGAGGCGCATCAAGATTCTGCAGAATATGCACGTGGATATCCCGCGGGCAATCGCTCATCCGCACCACGTGGTAGTCGTTGAAGTTGTGCTGCTGGATGCGTCCCGCCTTCGCGGTGATCTCGCCGTAGCAGGCAGCACTCATGCCGTAGATGGTGGCTCCTTCCATCTGGGAACGGACTCGGTCGGTGTTCACGGCCAGTCCGCAATCCACCGCCATATAGACGTTTGGAATGGAGATCGTACCGTCGTCGGCCACGGCGACCTCGACGACCGTCGCCACATAGGTCAGGAAGCTGCGATGGGCCATGATGCCCAGGCCGTGGCGCGAAGGCAGCGAGCGTCCCCATTTGGACATTTTCGCAGCCTCCTTCACCACCTTGATCAGCCGTCCGGTATCGATGGGGTACTTATCGATGCCAAACATGTAGTTGAAGTACTCCTCGGGGTTGCCGGACAAGTCGATGATGCGTGCCGGGCCGATCAAGTCGAGCAAATTATCGACCGGATCACGGCCACGGGCATAGGCGATCTCATCCGCGAACGAACCGATGGCAAAGGCGTGGAAGATGTTATGCACCGAGCGCAGCCAGCCGACCCGCACATGCACGGGAGCTTCGCAACCCTCGATAGAGATATTGGGAATGTCGTATGGCAGATCGCTCAAGCCGAAGTCAATCTCCCACGCTCCGGGCCTATTCTCTGCTGCATCCCAGAGCCAATTGATGGTTGGAAAGGCTGAGCGATGCTCCCACGCGGTCACCTTGCCGTTCGCGTCGAGCGCGGCCTTGACGTGCTGGGCGCAATCCGAGTGGTAAAACCCATTGCGGACGTCGTCTTCCCGCGTCCAGGTGACCTTGACCGGGGCTCCGACCTCCTTCGAACAGACCGCCGCTTCGGCGGCGAAGTCCGGTTTCGACTTCCGGCCGAAAGCGCCGCCGAGCAAGGGCATGCGCGATTCCACGTTGGCACTGTCGAGTCCGATGGCTTCCGCCACGACATCCCGCGCCGACTGGGGATCCTGAGTAGAGGACCAGACCAGGCATTTGTCGCCCTGGACGTGAGCGACCGCCCCTGGGGGCTCCATCGGCACGTGGACCAAAAGCGGTGAATAATACTCCGCCTCGAGGATCCTGTGGGCCGAGCCGAAGGCCGCATTCACGTCGCCTTCTTCGCGCCACACGTCGCCCTTGTTGCGCGCCGACTCCTCCAGCGACTTTCGATAGGCTCTCGATTCGTAGCCGGCGTTCTCACCATAGTCCCACGTAATCTTGAGCTTCTTTCGGCCCTCCATCGCGGCCCAGGTGTTGCTGGCGACCACGGCGATGCCGCCCAAGGCGTTGTACACCACCGGTAGGCTGAAGGGCGGAATCTCCACCACGGCCTCCACACCGGGCACCTTGAGCGCCTCGGAGGCGTCGTAGGATTTCACCTTTCCCAAGGTCACGGGACAACGCTCGACCGAGGCGTATTTCATGCCCGGCATGGTAATGTCGATGGTGTATGTGGCGCTCCCCTGATTGATATCCTTAAGGTCGACGATCGGGGTGTCCTTGCCGACGTACCGGAAGTCCTTGGAATCCTTCAGGCGAAGTGTGTCAGCCGCTGGCACTTCGAGCGTGGCGGCGGTCGCGGCCAAATCGCCGAAGTCGAGGGATTTGCCCGTCGGCTGGTGCACGACCTTGTGGTTCTGGGCCTTGCACTCGCTCTGGGCCACGCCCCACTGCTGCGCGGCCGCCTGCTCCAGCATCTGCCGCCCCGCAGCGCCTAATTCCCGCATTTGATCGTAGAATTCGACGATGCTGTGGGAGCCATCGGTATACTGGTCGCCGTACTTCGCATCCCCTTCGGCCTGTACGATCACGCAGCGCGAGAGATCCGCCTCGAGCTCGTCGGCCAGGACGATCGGCAGGCCAGTGCGGATGCCCTGGCCCATCTCGGAGCGATGGCACATGATGGTTGTCGTTCCGTCCTTGGCGATGGAAAGGAACACACTCGGTTCAAACACCCCGCCCGCGGCGGCCGCGGGATTCTTCTGGATCGGGAAGAGCGTGAGTCCCAGTACGAATCCGCCCGTTCCGGCAGCGCCCATCAGGAAATGCCGCCGGCTCATGTTCGATAATCTGATCCTTCCGGCAACGCCCTTCCGGAGATTCCGGCGCCTCATGTTCATTATGGTGTTCATGACATCTCCTCCGCTGCCGTCTTGATTGCGCTGCGAATCCGCGTGTAGGTGCCGCACCGGCAGATGATGTCATCCATCGAGGCGTCGATATCTTCGTCGGTCGGTTTCGGATTCTCACTCAAGAGATACGCGGCCTGCATGATCTGGCCGGGCTGACAGTACCCGCACTGCGGGACGACGTGCTTGGCCCAGGCCTTCTGGAGTGGATGGTCGCCGTTCGCGCTCAGACCTTCGATGGTCGTGACCGCGCCTCGGACATCACCAACCGGCAGGAGGCACGAATCCTTGGCCACGCCGTCGATGTGGACCCTGCAGTTGCCGCACTTGCCAATCCCGCAGCCGTATTTCGTGCCGGTCAGGCCGATGATATCCCGAATGACCCAGAGCAAGGGCATTTCGGAAGGTACATCGACGCTATAAGATGTGCCGTTGACTGTGAGAGAAATTGCCATAACTGTCCCCTCCCATGGCCGACAGTCACCAGGTTGAAAAGTATGCTAAATTTTCCGGATGACCTCCCTGATGACCTTGCCTTTAAGATTGCCGAAAAAAATATCATATTTCTTTATCGAGTCAAGGTTCTCAAGGCCCTCAAGGCTCCGTGTTGCCTTCGGCGAGTCGGAGAACGTTGTTGTCGCCTGATGGCGCCATCGGGGCGCTGATAGCCCCGCCGATGGCCGTTTTTCGGTGGCGGAACCGGCTGTGAGCGCCGGATGCACCTCGCCCGCCGATCCGATTGTCCGTGGCAAGAAGGGCC
Source organism: Pseudomonadota bacterium (assembly GCA_022571365.1). Classification (GTDB taxonomy): domain Bacteria; phylum Pseudomonadota; class Alphaproteobacteria; genus JACZXZ01. The sequence goes on from JACZXZ010000001.1 coordinate 10,902, forward strand.
GTCATGAAGGCACAGGTTTCGATCACAGGCCATCGATCGGCCGCAAAATATCGGCGGCCGGCGGCCGCACCACCGCGGCCACCGTTGCGACCTGGGGCGGTTCCGCCCGGATTTTCCTTGCATCCCCGGCGGCGGCTTGAAAACATGCTCGCATCACGGAATTACGGAACAAGGCGCCCGGAGATTCGGGCGGGGGACCTTCCGGCGCCCGCTTCGGGCCAGGTACGGAGAAGTTGAAACCCACCATGGAGCGTGAGAGGTGAGTAATCCATCGGCGCCCCGCTGCGCGGCTTTCGTCGGACCCTATGGCAGCGGCAAGACGACCCTGCTTGAAAGCGTGCTCTTCATCACCGGGGCGATTCGCCGCAAGGGCTCGGTCAAGGAAGGCAACACCGTCGGCGACGGCTCCCCGGAGTCGCGTGAGCGCCAGATGAGTGTCGAGGTCTCTGCCGCGTCGACCGAATATCTCGGGGACCGGTGGACCTTCCTGGACTGCCCGGGGTCGATCGAGATGATCCAGGAATCCTGGAACGCGCTGAAGATGGTCGATGCCGCGGTGGTCGTTTGCGAGCCGGTGGTGGAACGCGCGCTCATGGTGGCGCCGCTGTTCAAGTTCCTGGAGGACCAAGCCATCCCGCACCTGGTCTTCATTAACAAGGTGGATACCGCCTCGAGTCGGATCGGGGAGGTGTTGAAAGCCCTGCGATCGGTCTCCGGCCCACCGTTGGTGCTGCGCCAGGTGCCGATCCGCAAGGGCGAGGCGATCACCGGCTATGTCGATCTGGCGAGCGGGCGGGCTTACGCGTACCGCCCCGGTCAGGCCTCGGAGCTGGTCTCCGCGCCCGAGGACGTGCAGGGGCGGGAGCAATCCGCCCGGACCGAGCTCCTGGAGCACCTGGCTGACTTCGACGACGACTTGCTGGAGAAGTTGCTCGAGGACGTCGTTCCGTCCCAGGAGGAGGTTTACCAGCAGCTGACAAAAACCCTGCGCGGGCGTCAAGTCACCCCGGTCTTCCTGGGCGCGGCGGAGCACGACAACGGCGTGCGCCGCTTGCTCAAGACCCTGCGCCACGAAGTCGCCCAGCCGTCGGACACGGCCGAACGGCTGGGCATCGACGCGGGCGACGGCAAGGCGCTGGCCCAGGTGTTCAAGACCTACCACGCCTCCCATGCCGGCAAGCTGTCATTGACAAGGGTGTGGCGCGGCGAGATCACCGACGGCATGACCTTGAACGGCGGGCGCGTCGGGGGCCTGTTCCGCATGGCCGGCGCCCAGCAGACCAAGGTGGCCAAGGCGACGGTCGGCGAGGTGGTTGCGCTCGGGCGGATGGAGAAGGTCTCAACCGGCGACGTGCTCACCCCCTCGGGCAAGAGGCCGGAGGGTATCGTGCCATGGCCGGACGCGCTCGAGCCGATTTACGCGCTGGCGGTCTCCGCCGAGAAACGGGCCGACGAGGTGAGGCTCACCGGCGCCCTCGCCAAACTCGTCGAGGAGGACCCGTCGCTCTCCTTCGAGCAAAACCCCGACACCAATGAGATGCTGCTGTGGGGGCAGGGCGAGATCCACCTTCAGGTCGCCCTGGCACGGCTGCGCCACAGATACAATCTCGAGGTCCAATCGCGGCTGCCGCAGGTGCCTTACAAAGAGACCATCCGCAAGTCGACCTCCCAGCATGGCCGCTACAAGAAGCAGACGGGCGGCCACGGCCAGTTCGGTGATGTCCATCTCGACATCAAGCCGCTGCCCCGCGGCACCGGTTTCGAGTTCTCCCAGGCCGTTGTCGGGGGCGCGGTGCCGCGGCAATACATCCCCTCGGTCGAGCGCGGCGTGAAGGAGTATTTGAACCGGGGTCCGCTCGGGTTCCCGATCGTCGATATCGCCGTGACCCTCACCGACGGCCAGCACCATTCGGTCGACAGCTCGGACATAGCCTTCAAGATGGCGGGGCGGATCGCCATGGTCGAGGGCATGCCGAAATGCAATCCGGTGCTGTTGGAGCCCATCCTGCACGTCACCATATCGGCGCCCAACCAGTTCACCTCGAACGTGCAGCGGCTCTTGAGCGGCCGGCGCGGCCAGATTCTCGGTTTCCAGGCCAAGAAGGACTGGAAGGGCTGGGACGAGATATCCGCCTATCTGCCCCAGTCCGAGATCCATGACCTGATCGTCGAGCTCAGGTCCTTGACCCTGGGTGTCGGCACGTTTTCCTGGAAGTTCGACCACCTCCAGGAGCTCACCGGCAGGCTGGTCGAGCGCGTGATCCAGGACCGGGCCGAGCAACTCGCCGCCACCTGACCCGAGTCCACGGCCCCGGATGGCGTCGGATGGGACGGCCCCGAATGGCGTCGGATGGGACGAACGGCTGTCTGGGCTCGTCCAGGCCTATCTTTGCCGGCTCCGGCGCGGGTTGACCGGTTTGGCGCGATGAAGCGAGGGTAAGGACCGGCCGAGCGCCCAAATCGCCTGGATCAGCCGAGCCAGCACCGCCTTCTCGAGGCCGCCAGGCCCCCGGCGACGGGTGACGCATGGCCTTGTGAAGCACGAAAATCATGCTAATCATGCCGGTAATTTCGGGAGAGGGCGCGTTGCGCAACGACGACAATCTGGTGCTGGCCCTGCCGAGGGGACGAATCCTGGACGAGCTGATGCCGCTTCTGTCGCGCGCCGGCATCGAGCCGGAGCCGGCCTTGAGCGACTCGGACAGCCGGCGGCTCAGTTTTTCCACCAACCACCCGGAGCTGACCCTCATCCGGGTCCGATCCTTCGACGTGGCCACCTTCGTCGCCTTCGGCGCCGCCGAGCTGGGCGTGGCCGGCAACGACGTGCTGATGGAATTCGACTATCCGGAAATTTACGCGCCGCTCGATCTCAAGGTGGGCCGCTGCCGGCTCGCCGTGGCCGAGCCTAGGGAAATGGTGGCGGGCGACGATCCGGCGCGCTGGAGCCACGTCCGAGTGGCGACCAAGTACCCGAAGATCACCCGCCGCTATTTCGCCGCGCGCGGCGTTCAGGCCGAGTGCATCACGCTTTCAGGCGCGATGGAGCTGGCGCCCAGCCTGGGACTGTGTCGGCGCATCGTCGATCTGGTCGCCACCGGGAAGACGCTTGAGGCCAACGGGCTGGTCGAGGTCGAGCGCATCGCCGAGGTCAGCGCCCGCTTGGTGGTCAACCGGGCGGCGCTCAAGACCCGGCCTGATGAGGTCGGCGCCTGGATCGAGCGGTTCCGGGAAGCTGTCGATGCCGCGTAGGCTGGACACGCGCGAGGCCTCCTTCGAGACCGCCTTCAGCGCGCTTATTGAGATCCGGCAGGAGACCCAGGCGGAGGTGGAGTCCGCCGTCGCCGAGATTCTGGCCGAGGTCAAGGCGCGCGGGGACGAGGCGGTGGTCGCCTACACCGAACGCTTCGACCGGCTGCGCCTCGAGGCCGCTTCCATGCGCGTGGCGCCCGGCGAGATCGAGATGGCGCTTGAGGCGTGCGCGCCGGAGACGCTCTCGGCGCTGAACCTGGCCGCCGGCCGCATAGAAGCCTACCACCGCCGCCAGATGCCCACCGACATCGACTACCGCGATGATGCCGGGATTCGGCTGGGCGCGCGCTGGACCCCGCTCGCCGCGGTGGGGCTCTACGTCCCGGGGGGCACCGCGGTCTATCCCAGCTCGGTGCTGATGGGCGCGCTTCCGGCCAAGATCGCCGGAGTCCCCCGCCTGGTCATGGTGGCGCCGGCGCCGGATGGCGTGCTCCATCCGCTGGTGCTCGCGGCGGCCGGGATCGCCGGGGTTGACGAGGTCTACCGCATCGGCGGCGCCCAGGCGATCGCGGCGCTGGCCTACGGCACCGAGACCATCCCGCCGGTCGACAAGATCGTGGGCCCGGGCAACGTCTACGTCGCCGCCGCCAAGCGCCAGCTCTACGGGACCGTCGGCATCGACCTGATCGCGGGTCCCTCGGAAATCCTGGTGGTCGCCGACCGCCTCAACGACCCGGTCTGGATCGCCGCCGACCTGTTGTCCCAGGCCGAGCACGATGCGCAAGCCCGAGCCGTGCTGATCACCGATGATGCGGGCTTCGCCGACGCCGTCGTGGCGGCCGTCGAGGACCATCTCCGGACTCTGCCGCGGGCCGAGATCGCGCGGGCCAGCTGGGACGCCCACGGCGCGGTCATCACCACAGGCGCGCTGGACGAGGCGGTGCCGCTCATCGACCGGATCGCACCCGAGCACCTGGAGCTGGCGGTGGAACGGCCCGAGGCGCTGGCTGAGAAAGTACGGAACGCCGGCGCCATCTTCCTCGGCCGCTATACGCCGGCGGCCGTCGGCGATTACGTCGGCGGTCCCAATCATGTGCTGCCGACGGGACGGAGCGCGCGTTTTTCCTCGGGCCTCGGCGTGCTCGATTTCCTCAAACGGACCTCGATTTTGGCCTGCGACGCCGACGGCCTCGCCGCCATCGGGCCGGCCGCGGTCACCCTCGCCGAGGCCGAGGGGCTCGATGCCCACGCGCTGTCCGTGTCCGTCCGGCTCGGCCGATCCCGCCGCGGCTGATGGGCCAGGCGTTTTGTCCGGCAATCTGAAGCGTCTGGTTAACATCACCCTCGACGAACGCACCATCGCGCGGCGCAATCCCGACATCGAGCACGAACGGGCCGTGGCCATTTACGACCTGTTGCAGGAGAACTACTTCGCCCCGAAGGGTGATTTCTCCGGTCCCTTCAACCTGCGCTTAAGCCTCGAGGAGAACCGGCTCGTCTTCGAAATCCACAGCGAGACCGATGAGCCGCTCGACAAGGTGGCCCTGCCTTTGACCTCGTTGCGCAAGCTGGTCAAGGACTACTTCACGGTCTGCGAGAGCTACTACCAGGCGATCAAGGTCGCGAGCCCGTCGAAAATCGAGGCCATCGACATGGGTCGCCGCGGCCTCCATGACGAGGGCTCGGAGATCCTGAGGAAACGGCTGGCCGGCAAGATCGAGATCGACTCCAACACCGCCCGGCGCCTGTTCACGCTCATCTGCGTGCTCCACATCAAGGGGTGAGACGGTGGTTCGGATCCGGCCCTGCGAGCGCCGCGGCACCCGCGCCGCCCGCGCCACCCCAGTGACTTACCATTGCAAGAAGCTGTGCCATTCTCCCCCTCTCCCTAACCCCCTCTCATACCCATACCGGGGGAGGGGGAACATGAGGTGACGGGTGCTTGGCGGAAAGCCCTCCTCCCTCTTCGCGGGGGAGGGGGAACATGAGGTGCGGGTGCTTGGCGGAAAGCCCTCCTCCCTCTTCGCGGGGGAGGGTTGGGGCGGGGGGTGACTCATGAACTTATGCGAGGCCCACCCGGGCGCTGCGCCAGCACCCCCGGACCCATGACCCGCGGGTGGTCGGCACGTGCCCGCACCGCGGCGGCGGCCGGGCGCGGCCGGCGCCGGCCGCGAAACCGCCGGCCCTAGCCCGAGATGGCCGAGCTTCCGTCCAGCGTGCTCTTTGCCTGCACCACGAACGCGGTGCGCTCGCCGATGGCCGAGGCCATACTCAAGTACTTTCATGGGAGCCGCGTCTATGTCGACTCGGTCGGCCTGCGCCGGGGCGAGCTCGACGGCTTCGCCGTGGCGGTGATGGACGAGATCGGCATCGACCTCTCCCGCCACCGGCCCAAGACCTTCGACGACCTCGAGGACACCTCCTTTGACATGGTGATCTCGCTTTCGCCCGAGGCCCAGCACCGGGCCGTGGAGCTCACCCGCACCAGGGCCATCGAGCTTGCGTTCTGGAATACCTTCGACCCGACCATCATCAGAGGCAGCCGCGAGGGCCGGCTCGCGGCCTACCGGGAGGTGCGGGAGACGCTCATGAAACGGATCCTGGCCCACTTCCCCCTGGCCCCGCTGGCCAAGCCGTGAGGGCGGTGTGCCGGGGTCTACACGCCGTCTTAGGCGGCTTGCCTCGAAGTCAGCGGTGCGCGCCGGGCACGGCTCTTTTTCTCGCTCGCCCCTTCGCGCCACGCCACGCCACCCAACGGCGCGCCGGCGAATTGGTGAAAATGCTTGACCTTCGGGCCGCCGCCGCCCATTTTTCGCGCGCAACAACGAAACGAGGAGATATGGTTAAGGAAGATTTGATCGAGGTTTCCGGTACGGTAACCGAGCTGTTGCCGAACGCGATGTTCCGCGTGAAGCTGGACAACGACCACGAAATCCTCGCCCACACCGCGGGCAGGATGCGCAAGCACCGCATTCGCGTGCTCGCCGGGGATCGGGTCAACGTCGAGATGACCCCCTACGATCTGACCAAGGGCCGGATCACTTTCCGTTTCAAATAATCTCAGCCCGCACATGGGTCGTCCTTCGCAGGCGCCGCCCCTGGTGCTCGCTTCGGCGTCCTTGAGACGCCGGGATCTCCTCAGGCAGGTTGGACTGGAGCCGGCCGTGATCGATCCGGCCGGGGTTGATGAGGCGCCGCTCGCGCGCGAGACGCCGGCCCGGCTCGCCGCCCGCCTCGCCGAGGCCAAGGCGCAGACGGTCGCCGCGCGTCACCCCGGGGCCTATGTCCTGGGCGCGGACACGGTCGTCGCCTGCGGCCGGCGCATCCTGCCCGAGGCCTCCGACGAGGCGGCGGCACGGCGCTGTCTCGAGCTCTTGTCGGGGCGTCGCCACCGGGTCTACGGCGGTCTCACGGTCATCGCGCCGGACGGGCGCAAGGCGGCGCGGCTGGTTATCACGGTGGTCGTCTTCAAGCGCCTCGAAGCGGGTGAGATGGCCGCCTATCTCAGGAGCGGCGAATGGCGCGGCAAGGCCGGCGGCTACGCCATTCAGGGTCGTGCCGCGGCCTTCGTCCAAGCCCTGAACGGTTCCTATTCCAACGTCGTCGGTCTGCCGCTCTGCGAGACCAGCGCCCTGCTCCATGGTCTGGGCTACCGGCCTCCGCCGGAGCCGTGATCGGAGAGAACCTGTTCAAGGCCTCAAAGCCGCGTCCCGGCCGCGCGCCGGGGATGTCGCTCCGGCTTCGCCGGCACCCCGGCACCCCGGCATCTCCGCGTTCGGCGATTGCGCAATGCCGGGTCACGCCCTACCTTCTAAAGCAGGTTAAGGCCTTCTAAGGCAGGCTAAGGCAGGGATATCGGCGCCTTGACTCATGAGTCCAAACCCGCTTCGGCCCCGATGATCGACGAGATCCTGTTCAGCGTCGGCCCGGGTCAAATTCGGACGGCTCTCCTGGCCGGCGGCCGGCCCTGGGAGCTCATCCTCGCCCGCTCCGGCCGGGCTAGTGTGGTCGGCAATGTCTATCTGGGCCGCGTCGTCCGGGTGTTGCCGGGGATGGACGCGGCCTTCGTCGAGATCGGGCTCGAGCGCGCCGCCTTCCTCGCTCGCGCGGAGGCGCGCCACGCCGCGGCGCTCGGGCGCGGAAACGCGGCGGCGGAGGGCGGGCAGCCGGGGCCGCGCATCGCCGACCGTGTGAGGGAGGGTGAGGCGGTGCTTGTCCAGGCGGTGAAGGACGCGATGGGCGAGAAGGGCGTGCGCGTGACCACCGCGCTAACCTTGCCCGGCCGCCATCTGGTCTACACCCCGACCCGGTCGGAGATCGCCGTCTCGCGGCGCATCGAGGACGAAGCCGAGCGGGACCGCTTGACCGGGCTGGTGGCGGAGGTGGCCCGGCCGGGGGAGGGGTTCATCCTGCGCACCGCCGCGGTCGGTGCCGGGGCTGAGGCGCTCGCCCGGGACGCCGAGTATCTCCGCGCCCTGTGGGCCGAGGTCCAGGACCGCCGCGCCGCGGCCAAGCCGCCGGCCCTGGTCCATCAGGATCTCGCGCCGGTGCCGCGGGTCCTGCGCGACCACGTGCGCGGTCATGTCCGCCGCATCCTGATCGACGACCGGGCGGCCTTGGCCGAGGCCCGGCGCTTCGCCGAGCGGTTCATGCCCGAGGCGGCCGGGATCGAGCTCCACTCCGGCCCCACACCGCTGTTTGAACTCTACGACATCGAGAGCGAGATCGAGCGGGCCTTGAGCCCCCGGATCGAGCTCGCCTCGGGCAGCGTCGTGGTGATCGAAAGCACGGAGGCCCTTACCGCCATCGACGTGAACACCGGCCGGCATGTGGGCCGCGGGTCGTTCGCCGAGACCATCCTCGAGACCAATCTGGAGGCGGCGGCCGAGATCGCCCGTCAGGTGCGCCTGAGGAACCTCGGCGGGCTCATCGTCATCGACTTCGTGCACATGGACCGGCCCGACCATAGGGAGCGGGTGGTCGAGACGCTGCGGGCCGCCTTCCAGGCCGACCCGGCGCCGGTCTATTGCGGGGGCATGTCGCCCCTGGGACTCATTGAGATGACGCGCAGGCGCAGCCGCGAGTCCCTGGACCAGATGCTCATGGAGGCGTGTCCGGCCTGCGGCGGCGGCCACGGCCGGGTCAAGTCGGCGGCGACGGTGGCCTACGAGGCGGCGGCCGCGGCCCTGAGGACCGCGGCGCGGGCGCCGGGGGCGCGGCTCACCGTGATTGCCGCCCCGGAGGTGATCGACGCTTTCGAGGGCGAGGCCAAGGTCGCGCTCGAGGAGATGGAAGCCGCGCTCGGCCGTGGGGCGGCGCTGCGGCGCGAGCCGGGCTACGCCCGCGACCGCTATGAGGTCGTGATCGCATGACTTCGGGCCAGGGGAAAAGTCGCGGCGCGGCGGCTTCCGCTCGGGCGGGGAAGGGGAGGCGCTGTCCGACCTGCGGCCGGCCCGCGGCGCCTGAATTCCGGCCGTTCTGCTCCCGGCGCTGCGCGGATATCGACCTCGGCCGCTGGCTCAAAGGCATCTACCGGATACCCACGGAAGAGCAGCCCGGATCCGATGCCCCGGACGAGACGCCGGAGGAGCCGCCCGATTCGACGTGAGGGCTCGATACGACGTGAAGGCCCGACGCGGGCGTGAGGGCCCGATTCGACGTGAAGGCCCGATTCGATGTGAGGGCCTGATTCGATGTGAGGGCCTGATTCGATGTGAGGGCCCGATTCGACGTGAAGGCCCGATTCGACGTGAGGGCCCGATTCGACGTGAAGGCCCGGCGCGGGCGTGGGGGAGATCGGCCGCCGATCGGCAACCGGACTCAAGCGCCGCGGTGCTTCTGGACAGGTGGGTGCGTTTTTTACTATAAGCGGCTCGCACATGCGCGCCTCGGGCCCAGGTAGCTCAGTTGGTAGAGCAGGGGACTGAAAATCCTTGTGTCGGTGGTTCGATTCCGCCCCTGGGCACCAGCCTTTTCAATCACTCAAGCTGTCGCCGTCCTCCGGTGACTTCCCGGGGCACGCGCCCGGGCGCCAAGCCGCCATTGCCGCCGCCAGGCGCTAGAACTCGTCGTCGGTTTCGAGGGGCGAAAACCGAACCGGCAGGATCTCCCTCGTTTTCGCCCGGCCGTTTTCGTCCTTTTCGACCAGAACGAGATGCTGGTTGTCGGGTATCCCGGTCGGGATGACCATTCTGCCGCCGGACTTCAGCTGTTGGAGCAACGGCGGGGGTATGAGGTCAGGCGCCGCCGTGACAATGACCTTGTCAAAGGGAGCGTGTTGGGCCCAGCCTTGGTAGCCGTCGCTGACGCGGGCTTCGATGTTCGTGTATCCCAACTGGCCCAGCCTTCCCTTGGCCTCGGCCGCGAGCTCCTCGATGATTTCGATGCTGTAGACCTCCTTCGCCAGCTCCGCGAGAATGGCCGCCTGGTAGCCAAATCCGGTCCCGATCTCAAGCACTCTGTCGTCTCCGCGCAGCTCGAGGAGATCGGTCATGAGCGCGACCATGAACGGCTGGGATATGGTCTTCCCATAGCCGATGGGAAGCGGCGTATCGACATAGGCGTAGACCTTCAGCTCAACCGGCACAAACTCATGGCGGGGCACGCGGTCCATCACCTCCATGACCCGGTCATCCAGGGCCTTGCCGATCGTGTCCCGCACAGAGGCGGCGTGGAGCGCGATCTCTTGGACCATCGAATGGCGCCAGGCGGTGAAGTTCACTTCGTTCATATCGGGGCCTCGATGGACGCGGGAAGGCGCGGGCCTGGAAGGAGGCTTATTCGAGCGGCGGCGTTTTCCCGGGGTGCCGGGGATTCCCCTTTACTTCGATCCGTCCCCGGGCGCCAGCTTTTTTCGCCGCCGATCCTGGCGCGACAGCCGGGCCTGACCCGCGAACGCCGGGAAGGTCTCGGCTGGCGAGGCCGCCGGTGGCGGGCTCCCGGCCGCTTCCAGGCCGGCGCTCGGCCTGGGCAGGGCCGCGCCGGGCAGGGCCGCGCCGGGCGAGGCCGCGAGCCGATGGAAAGCCGCGGCATTCAGGCGAGGTGGAGCGTGATCCGGGGTAGGGTGTCGTCGCCGTTGCGCCCGGCCCGGCCGGGGAGCCCGAGGGGGCCGCCCAACTAAACCCTGTCGGCGCCGGCCAGATGGCGCCGCGCCGCGGTGAGATGGTCGGTGATAATCTTCACCGCGCCGTCCAGATCACGGCTTAGGAGAGCCTCGTACAGGCTGCGGTGCTGGCGGTTGTACTCGGCGATGCGCCGCGCGGTCAGGATTTTGTCCTTCATCGCGCGCCACTGGGCGTGGCCGCGCACATGGTTGATCTGGCGATACATCCAGACCAGAAGCGGGTTATGGGTGGACTGGGCGATCCGCAGATGGAACTGCTCGTCCCAGTGACTGAAGTGCTCGGCGTCGGCACCGGAGGCTTCGAGCCGCTTCAGCGCCTCGCCCAGCCGTTCCATATCCCTGGCCGTGGCGTTGATCACCGCGAGCCGTATCGCATGGCGCTCCACCGCCAGCCGCACCTCGATCAGCTCGAGGGGGCTGGTGATCTCGGCGATATCCTCTTCGCTATTCGCCGGATAGTTGACGTATGTGCCGCTGCCGATGCGGCGGGTCACCAGACGGGTTTCCTCGAGCCGGCTGAGGGCCTTGCGGACAGTGGTGCGCGAGGTTCCGAGCATCTGCGCCAAATCGCGCTCCGCCGGCAGCCTTTCGCCGTGGCCGTAGGCGCCGTAGAGGATCGCCTGGCGGAGCCGCGCGGCGATCGATCTTGAGCCTTTGATCGGCGTTGCAAGCAGGTTATCCGGCGGTGTCGGGCGCGCCGGCTTCGACCTCGCCTTGTCCGGCGCATGCCGGGATAATGAGCGGGCACCAATTTTGGCCAAAACTATGCCTTTTGGAAAAATTGGTTTGAAATCGAGTCAAATTATGGGCATATGCCGGGGCTGGCCGTCAAGTACAACGTGCCATCCCCGTGATGGCGATTGGGGCAACCGGCGGGCGGCGAGGAGCCTATCAGATGGCGCTACCGAGCCGTTGCAAGTACCTGATCATCGGTGCCGGAGTGCATGGCCTGAGCACCGCCTACCACTTGGCCCTCGAGCTCAAGGCCCGCGGCAAGGGAAGCGGCGCCGATATCCTGGTGGTCGACAAGACCGCGATCGCGGCCGGGGCCTCGGGCATCGCCTGCGGCGTCATCCGCAACAACTATTTCCAGCCGGCCATGCGGGAACTCATGGCCCATTCCGTCGAGGTTTGGGAGTCCGACCCCAAGGCCTACAGCTACCATTCCGTGGGCTACATGCAGATCAGCCCCGAGGCCATGCACGAAGACGTTGCCTCGATCGCCGAGCAGCAGAAGGCGATCGGCTACGAGTCCGTATTCATCGAGGGCGCCGCCGATTGCGACAGGTACATGAAGGACATCTTCAGCGACTGGCAGGCCAAGGGCGTCGCCTTGGTGCTGCATGAGAAGAGGGGCGGCTACGCCAACAACAAGGCCTCGATTTACGGCCTTGCCGGCAAGGCCGAGAGCGAGGGCGTGCGCATCATCACCGGCGTGAAGGTGACCGGCTTCCGGCTATCCGGCGGCGCGGTTTCCGCGGTCGAGACCGACCGCGGCGTCATCGAGACCGACTACGTCGTCGTCGGCTGCGGTCCGTGGGTCAAGTCGATCTGGGACATGCTTGGGTTACCGAAACAGATCAGCGTCAAGGGCCGTGACGGCAGGTGTGAGACGGTGCCCATGTGGACTTTCTGGTGCCTCGAGGAAGGCACCCTCGGGGTCGATCCCAACCTGCAGAAGACCAATGATGGCGAGATGCCACCCGTCATCCACGTCGACAGCGAGGCGCCGCTTGACTCGGACGTGGACGGCGCCCTCATCACCGACAAGATGTGGGGGATTTATTACAAGCCGGACTTCAACTTCGGCGGCATCCAGGGAGGCGCCATGCCTTACCGGGTCGAGACCGACCCCGACGACGTGCAGGTCGACCCCTATGGTCCTGAATCGCCTGACTTCGTCGTTGGCGACGACTTCGCCCATATGTGGTGCTCGGCGCTCGCCCACTGCCAGAAGCGGTTCGAGGGCCAGATCGGGCGGTATAAGAATGAGCCGTCCGGCGGCATCGGCGCCTTCGCCCCGGACAGCTTCCCGGTGTTCGACGTCTTCCGCCAGAACTGCTACCTGATCGCCGATTCCAACCACGGCTACAAGATGATCGGGGTCGGCAAGCTGGTCGCGGAGGAGATCTGCGGCCAGCCGAGCAGGCTGCTTGAGCCGTTCCGCTTCGCCCGTTATGCCGAGGGTAAGCTGCATCCGGTCTCCCACAGCCCGTTCCCGTGGAGCTGAGGCCGGCCATGAGAGGCGCCGGGCAAGGCCGGACGAGGCACACGGTGGTCAAGGCACCGGGACTCGGCGGTTGCCGATCGCACGAAAACGAGTTTGTCCGCACCCGAACAGGCGGCAGGGCGGGCTTGGACGGAGGATCACTGAGAGGACAAAGTCGGAAAGGGGGGACTTGAGGGATGACTGATTTGGAATCCTATGTCGGCGCAAAAGGCCGCGATGAGCTGGTCAAACAAGTCCGCGCCAAGATCGACGAGCTGGGCGTCACCTATATCTATTACCAGTTCGTGTCGGTGACCAGCCGGATCATGGGCAAGGGGGTGCCCGCGGACCACTGGGAGACGATTGCCCAACGGGGCTTTCAGCTTGTCTATGGCTCGACCGCCAACCTCTTCATCGACCGCCACTCCCGCTACATCGGCTACGGCTCGGAAGCGTGGGAGCTGGTCGGCATTCCCGAGCCGGAAACCTTCGTCCAGTTGCCTTGGGACAAGCGCTGTGCCCGCGTGTTCTGCACCCTGTTCCGCGGCCGCGAGCATCCCGACGATCCGGGCTCGTATCTGACCGCCGACTGCCGCGGCAACCTGCGCCGCATCCACGAGGAGTTCAGGAAGGCGCATGGCGGACTCCACCTGCGCGTCGGCACCGAGCCCGAGATGATGTGGCTGAAAAAAGGCGAGGACGGTAAGCCGGCGGGCGGGGTCACCAAGCCCCACTGCTATCACATCGACCAGTTCGAAGCGCTGCGCCCCGTGTTTTTGAAGGTCATCGAGTACGACCGCGCGATGGGGCTGGACATGATCCAGGGCGACCACGAGGACGCGCCCGGCCAGCTGGAGCTCAACTTCACCTTCGACGACGTGCTCAGGAACGCCGACCGGCTGACCACTCACCGGCAAGTCTGCGCCCAGGTGGCGCGCGAGCAGAACCTGATCGCGTGCTTCATGCCGAAGCCGTTCATGGGGGTGTCCGCCAACGCCTGCCACACCAATATCTCCCTATGGCGCGGCGGCGAGGAGAAGGTGAACGGCCTCGGCAACAGCCCGTTGCCGGGAATGGAGAGCGTCTTCACCTACTTCACGGGCGGGGAGAACACCTTCCTGCCCGACACCGATGATATCCGCCGGCCGAGCGAGATCGGCCTCTATTGCATGGGCGGCATCATGGAGCACGTTCACGCGCTCACCGCTCTCGGCTGTCCCACGGTCAACTCGTACCGGCGGCTCTTGGACTTCGGTTTCTGGGCGCCGGTCTATCCCAACTGGGGCTTTCAGAACCGGACCTGCGCGGTCCGCGTCTCGGCCCCGGGGCGGTTCGAGTGCAAGGCGGTGGACTCCGCCAACAATCCCTATCTGGTTGCCGCCGGCCTTCTAAAGGCGCTCGACGACGGGCTCAAGCGCAAGCTCGACCCCGGCGAGCCCGAGCAGCGCAACATATACGACGTCCTTGATGAGTACGAGGAACGGAATGTGCGCAAGCTTCCCATGTCACTGGGCGAGGCGAACGATGCGCTGGCCCAGGACGAGGTCATCAAGGAGGCGCTCCCCGGCGAAATGTACGGCGTCTACATGCATTACAAGCGTGACGAGTGGGAGAAGTTCCTGGCCACCGTGACCGAGTGGGACCTGGAGACCTACCTTGACGTGTTGCCATGAACGCGCAGACGGTCCAAGGGCGCGGCGCGGCCGGGAGGCCCGGCGCGTCCTGTCCGCAATGAAGGAGTGAGGCAATCATGTGTGGAATCGCTGGGATCATCCACCGGGGCGGGACCGCAGAGATCGGCCGTGAGATGACGTCGATGCTCCAGTCCCTCAAACACCGCGGACCCGATTCGGCGGGGTTTGCGGTCTACGGGCTGCCGCGGAGCGGAGAGTTCATCATGCGGTTCAAGGTGGCCGAGCAGGAGGACATGGCCAAGGGCTTCGATATCTTGCGCCAAGTCAAGGAGCGGCGCGAAGAGGTGGACTCACGCATCCGGTCCATGGCCGGGGAGATTCTCGAGGCCGAAGAGGTCACCGAGTACGCCTTCCGCTACCGCGTCAAGTACGACGGCGATACTCGCCGCTTCACCGACTTCCTCGAGGATGTGGATGGCGTCGAAATCATGTCCCTCGGCCGGGGCCTCGAGCTGATCAAGGACCTGGGCGACGCCACCCAAGTGTCCGAGCAGTACCACCTCGGCCAGTTCATGGGCACCCACGCGATTGGCCATGTCCGCATGGCCACCGAGTCGGACGTGGACATCCGCTCAGCCCATCCCTATTGGGCCTACCCCTTCCAGGACGTGTCACTGGTGCACAACGGCCAGCTCACCAACTACTGGAGCAAGCGCCGCGAGTTCGAGCGTCGCGGCCTCCGCTTCGTATCGGACTGTGACTCCGAGCTCATCGCGGTCTACTTGGCCGACAAGCTCAGCGATGGCTTCGACCTCGAAGACGCGATGAACCGGTCAGTGGAGGATCTCGACGGGGTGTTTACCTACGTTGTCGCCACCGCCGAATGCCTCGGGATGGCGAAGGACGTGATGGCGGCGAAGCCGATGGTGCTTTACGAAGGAGAGGACTGCATCGTGCTGGCCTCGGAAGAGGTGGCGATCCGCAGCATCTTTCCCCATGAAATCGAGACTTTTGACCCCTATGAGGGAGAGGTGCGCGTATGGAGGAACTGAACAAGGAGCAGAAATCGTACCAGATGGGAATGCACACCGAGCAGCTTGCCGGGCGCACCCAACAGGTCTTTTTCTCGCCCGAGGAGGCGGAGAACCTGCTCTATCCCGGCGCCTTCGACGTCGACTTCGACAAACGGGGCGAGCTCGACGCGGCCGACCTGGAGCCTGTGGCGGTCAATCTCAAAATCCGCGAGCTGATGGGCGAGGGTTGCGGCACCATCGAGGTCCACAATCCGGGCGCCAAGCATTCCCTTGGCGTCGGCATCCTCAACCGCCTGTGGCTCCACTTCGAGGGCAGCCTGGGCTATTTCGGCTGCGGGCTGATCGACGGCCCCAACGTCCGCATCAAAGGCCGCGTCGGCTGGTCCTGCGCGGAGAACATGTTGGCCGGAACGGTGGTCATCGAGAAGAACGCTGGCTCGTGTTTCGGCGCCGCCATCCGCGGCGGCGACCTGATATGCAAGGGCGATGTCGGCGCCCGCACCGGCATCGAGATGAAAGGCGGCACCATCATCGTGGGCGGGCGCACGGGCGTGTTCTCGGGTTTCATGATGCAGCGCGGCCGACTCGTCGTGCTCGGCGATGCCGGCCCAAATCTTGGCGACTCGATGTATGACGGGATTGTCTATGTCGGCGGCAAGATCGCCTCGCTCGGCACCGACGCCATCCCGGCCGAGATGACCGAGCTGGACATCGCCTGGCTCAGCCGCAAGCTCAAGATGTACGGGCTCGAGGCTCCTGACGGAGTCAAAAACATGCACAAGATCGTCGCCGGCAAGAAGCTGTGGAACTACGACAACCTGGAGCCGATGGAAAAGAAGATCGTGCTGTAGGGAAACGTACTGTAGGAAATCGTGCTGTAGGGATGTAGGGAACGGAAAGGAAAAATCGATGGCTACCGGCCAGGAAGACGCATCTCCCGGAACCGCTGAACCGACGAAAAAGAAGCCCTCGCGCAACAAGCACATCCTGGGCCAGAACTTCCTGTTCTCGCCCCAGGTGATCGACGACATCCATATCAAGGCCGAGCTTGGCCGGTACCGCATGCGCGGCATGGCGATTTTCAAGAAGATCCCGACCTGGGACGATCTCACCTTCCTGCCGGGCACGCTGACCCGGTTCGTCATCGAGGGCTACCGCGAGAGGTGCGAGACCAAGACGATCATCGGCCCCCGCGCCAAACGGCCGTTGGTGCTGGACATCCCGATCTACATCACGGGCATGAGCTTCGGCGCCCTGTCTTACGAGGCCAAGACGGCGCTGGCCCGCGGCGCCACCATGGCCGGAACCGCCACCTGCTCGGGCGAGGGCGGCATGATCCCGGACGAACGGCGCTATTCGGAAAAATGGTTCTACCAGTGCATCGAGTCGCGCTACGGTTTCAACCCGCATCACCTGAGGCTCGCCGACGGGATCGAGATCTTCATCGGCCAGGGCCACAAGGTGGGCCTCGGCGGCCACCTCATGGGCCAGAAGGTGACCGATCAGGTGGCCGAGATGCGCTCGCTGCCGGCGGGGATCGACCAGCGCTCGGCGGCACGCCACCCGGACTGGTTGGGACCCGACGATCTGTCGATCAAAATCGGGGAGCTGCGCGAGGCAACCAACTGGGAGATCCCGATCCAGCTCAAGCTGGGCGCCGCCCGGGTCTATGACGACGTGCGCATGGCCGCCAAGACCGGCACGGACAGCATTTACGTCGACGGGATGGAGGGGTCGACCGGCGCCGGGCCGCACATCGCCGCCGAGGAGACAGGCGTGCCGGGCATCGCTGCCATCCGCCAGGCCCGCAAGGCGCTGGACGACGTCGGCAAGTCGGGAGAAATCTCGCTGGTCTACGCCGGCGGCATCCGCAGCGGCGCCGACGTGGCCAAGGCGCTCGCCCTTGGGGCCGACGCGGTGGCCATCGGCACCGCCGCGATGATCGCACTGAACTGCAACAAGGACATCCCCGAGGCCGATTTCGAGAAAGAGATCGGCGTCGAAGCCGGCTACTGCTACCACTGCCATACCGGGCGTTGCCCGGTCGGCGTGGCCACCCAGGACCCGGAGCTCCGCAAGCGCCTCAACCCCGATGAGGCGGCTGTCAGGGTTTACAACCTGCTGCACACCATGACCATCGAGTGCCAGATGCTGGCGCGGGCCTGCGGCAAGACCGACGTCCATTCGCTCGAGCCCGAGGACCTGGCTGCGCTCACCGTGGAGGCCTCGGCGCTGGCCATGGTTCCGCTTGCCGGATCCCAGTACACTGTCGGCCGGCCCGACATGACGCGTTACTAGGAGGCGGCCATGAGCAAGAAGAGCAAGGCCGAAGGCAAGTCGCCGCGGCGGGCCTCCGCGGACGACAGGTATCAGGGCTCGGACAGCGCCGAGACCGAGCACGAGAAGTGGATCGGGCGGCACATCGGCTATCGCTATGACGTCAACCTGGTGCCCGACTACGGCCGGCTCACGCCGTTCCTCAAGAAATACATCGAGATGATGGGGTGGGAGGACCTCAACTGGCTGGAGGACATCCATATGGGCTACGAGGAGGACCGGTTCGCCGTGTTCGACCGCAACATCAACGGCTGGGTCACCGTGCCCGAGGACGTGGAACTGCCCGACGACCCGCAGGAGCGGGACATGCTGGCCCGCGATCTCCTGGTCAGGTTCCAGATGTCCGGGCACCATCCCTTGGCCGAGCTCAAAAAGGCCCACCGCAAGTTCTGAGGCCTTCCATTCCAATTCCACCGTCGTGATCCCGTTCCAGGCGGCCGCGCGCGGGCGGGATTTGTGCGGGCCGCGGGCGGGAGTTGTTATGTCGTCAGGGCGTGCCGCGTGAGGAACCCGGCCGCGTGGGATCGCGGACGCCGCGCGGTTTTGGCCTGAAGCTTGGCAAAGTGACCAAGCGGGGGACCTCCTGGAGCGGGTCCCTTTTCGTTTTCGGTGATCGTTGATACGGCCCGCGCTAGCGCGGGCACAGGACAAAGCCGCAGGCGGCCTCGACCGGGCTTGCCGGGTTCCTGGGCCCCGCCGCGGGTTGCTTGCAGAGGTCGTCGGCGAAACCGATCAGCTCGTTCAGGGAAAGCCCCATGTAGTGAATCTCACCTGCGGCCTTCAGGGCGGCCGTTTGTTGGAAAAGTTCCGTGGCTCGCCGGGCGTGGCGCCGCACGCCCCGAGGGTTTTCCATCCGGAGCTTCTGGGCTGCGGCGGCCAGGCGGATGAGGCCCTGGAAAAAACAACCGGCTGCTCCAGAACGTCCGCAGGCGCGCCATAACTCCTCCCAGTACTCGTGTGCCTCCCAGTAGTAACCGTGGTTGAAAAGATCCACGCCGTACAGGTAGGGCCGGCAGGTGGCCCAGGAATTCGGGTCCGGAGGATCAGGATGCTTGGGCTCGACGCCATAGCTGTGACCCCGGGGGTCGCGCCGCGGGTGCGGAAATCGTCCTGGGACATATGCATAAGGGGGGAAAGGTTCGTCGGGCACGAGTCGCGGCACCCGGCGAGAGCCGGTATCCTGGTTCGTCGTCCGGTCGGGGACAGGATTTTTCGCGCGCTGTTTACGCACCTCGCCGCACCGCAGCGTTGGCTGACCTGATCCACAGGATATTTGGATTTGCGCAGTCTGACCGATGTTGTGCCTGGTGACTATGGGAAATGCGGCCGGAGGAGGTCAGGCGGCCTCATGCCAGCTCCTTGGGCCGCTTGCGCGTACGGCTTATTGCCGCCCGGCGGCGGCTCAGGCGAGCGATCGGGCGGCTCGCGGCGACCAACGTCATGGTCAAGCGGCCGGCGGAGTGGTAGAATAATTGGGAGTAGAATAATTGGGAAACGGTACAACGTGCCGGAAGCAGGGGGGTGGTTCCCGATCCGCGACGGGGGAAAGCCCTCAAGACGTCGAGATGATAGGGAGCCTTTGCAATGAACAAGAGCAGGACATGGGGACTGGTGGTCGTCATTATTGGCGTACTGACGAACAATTACGTCTATCTTCACGATCTCATCCTGGACAGGCACGAGGGCATGATTCTTCTCGGCTGGAAGGCCGGGATCGGAATTATTGTCACGCTGGCGGTGATCTTCATCGGCCTCGTGCTCCTGTTGCGTTCGCCGGCGGGTGAGACGGCTAAGGCGGGTGAGACGGCCGATTGAACGCGGTTGGCGGGCGGGGCGCCCACCGATTCCACTGAGACCCTTGCAAGCCGCGCCGACAAAAGATACCGTTTAGCCAGGGTCGCCAAGAAGCCCGTAAAGCACGTGTCAATAGCCTGGAGAGTATGGCCGAGCCGCCGGTTTCCGCGGTTTCCGCAGCGTGCGACACCCTGCTGGCGCACGTAGGGGGGATGGACAAAGCCGCGGTAAGGGAGTTGAGAGGTGGCGCGCAACTCCTCGCCCGTCGCGAGGGGTCGGGTCGTGCCTGCTTAAGACCTGTATCGGTTTGCCGGGCTTTGGGGGGAGGAGACCGATCCAGCGTAAACTAAAAGAGCGCCTCAAGCGCCTGTTCCCGGAACGGCAGATCTTCTTGCGTCAAGGCGGAGCGGTCAGGTTTGTTAGGCTGTCGCGCCGGAGGCAGGGTGTTCTCGCCGTGCTGCTGCTTGTTATCGGCGGCTGGATTGCCTACAGCTCCACCGTCTATGTCTTTTACGAACGGATTCTGGAGCGGAAAAACCAGAGCATCCAGGAAGCGCAGGAGGTCCGCGTGGCCCTCCTTCAGCAAACGCGCAGTCAAGAGCAATATATCGCCGCGCTTACCCGTGCGCTTGGTGAAAACCAGGCCAACCTGGTAACCCTGGACGAGCTTAACGCGACGCTCAACGAGAGGCTGCGCGTTGTTGACTCAGGGCTTGAGGATGTCACCGCCCGGCACGATGTGCTGGTCGAGGAGCGTCACGGGCTGCAGTCGCGTGTCGAAGAGCTGGAACAGCTGATTGTTGACTTTCAGGACTCGCAGGAAGAATTGCTCATCCGCCTGACGGCGCGCACTGATAGCGACGTCCAGGAGGCGGAGAAGGTGATCGCCATGACCGGGCTGGACGCTGGGGAGCTGTTGGCGGAAGCGGAAATGGTCGACGGTCGGGCGGGAAAGGGCGGTCCCTTCATCCCGGCCGCCGCGATGGAGGTCGGCGCCCAGCTCGAGATCCAGCGGGCGACGCTTGAGGACCAGCTCGATCGGTGGAAAGCGTTGCGGTATGTGCTGCGTGTGCTGCCGCTCACCGCGCCTTTAGAGTCCTATGATCTAAACAGCCGATTCGGCAAGCGACGCGACCCCCTCACCAAGGAGTGGGCGTTGCACCGTGGCGTCGATTTGACCGCCGACCGGAAAACGCCGGTGTTGAGTCCCGCTCCCGGTATAGTAACCTTTGTGGGCTGGAAGGGTCGGTACGGCAAGATGGTCGAGATCGACCACGGCCTGGGCGTCCGCACGCGCTATGGTCACCTGGACAAGATACTTGTTAAATACGGGCAGGAGGTCGGCTTTTGGCACAAGATCGGTCTTCTGGGAAACACCGGCCGCAGCACCGGTTCGCATCTTCACTATGAGGTTCTGTTTCACGGAGTGTCTCACGATCCCCTGCAATTTATAAGGGCGGGTAAACATGTTTTCAAAAGCTAGCAAGGAATCCCGGGCAACCATGTTTTCAAGGAGGGACGGGCAACCCGAAAAGGGCCGGGCCGTTTCGGCCGCCAAATCGTCGATGCCCTCGATCATCTCCACCGATCTCAAGATTACCGGCAATCTGGCGAGCGAGGGCGATATCCAGCTCGATGGCTCCGTTGAGGGCGATGTCAGGAGCCGGTCGCTGACCATCGGGACGGCGGCAAACGTGAAGGGCAAGGTGTTCGCCGAAAGCGTCGAAATCAAGGGTACGGTGACGGGTAAGATCAGGGCCCGTTCGGTCAGCTTGGCCAAGACGGCGAAAGTCGTCGGCGACATCGAGCATGAAACCCTGGCGATCGAAGCAGGCGCTTGGCTGGACGGCCATTGCAAACGTTTCGATCACGGGGCTGCCGGCACGGAAGCTGGCTTCGTTGCCAAGAAGGCCGAGACTACGACGGTGGGATCTGGCGTCGCAGAGGCCGCCGCCGGGTCAGGCGAGCCGGGCCGGAGCGCTCTCAAACCGGATCAGCCGCGCGTCAAGACAACCGTCTCAAACTGAGCCGGCGACGACGCTGACTCCCTCTCGAAGGCGCGGCTCCGGGGTCCCGCGCCGGGCGTGCCCAGGGGCGCGGCGGCGTTAGAGCGCGGCGAGGAAGTCATCAATGGCCGTAAGGGCCTCGGGCTCATTGAGCGCCGGGGCGTGGCCGACATCCGGCACCGTGACTCGGATCAGATCCGGCTTGGCCTCGGCCATCCGCTCGAAGGTGTCTTCGCTCAGCACGTCCGAGAGGGCGCCGCGGATGGCCAGCACCGGTAGCGCTCCAAGCGCGCGAAACAGGGGCCACAGATCGGGCAGACGCCCCGCATTGGCCCGGAGCGGTTTCACCAACGATACATCCCAGTCGAAATGCAACACGCCGTCCGGCCCCTCGCGATAGGTGTTGCGCGCCATTGTCAGCCAGCCGGCCTCGTCCTTGAACGACAGTTTGGGGAACATCTGGCGGAGATGGCGGGTGGCGCTCTCCCAGTCGGGTTGCGGCCGGTCCCTCGAGATGTAGTCGAGGATTCGCTGGTATTCGCTTTGGTTCACTTCCGGCCCGATATCATTGAGCACGACGCCGGCGACGGCGGTAGGCGCGGCCACGGCCAAGGCCATGGCGATCAGGCCGCCGAATGAGGTGCCGATAACAACGGCGCGGTGAATGTCGGCGACCACAAGCAGATGCCTGAGGTCGTTGATTTGGGTCCGCGCTTCGTAGTGGCGCCAGTCGGGGTCGTAGTCCGACCGGCCGCGGCCGCGGCTGTCCGGGCAGACAACCCGGTGCTTCTGCGCCAAATGCGTCGCAAGGTCGTGGAAGTCCTTGCAATTGCGGGTCAGCCCTGGAAGGCACAACACCGCAGCGGTCGGGGTCAGACGATCGCCGTACTCGCGGAAGTAAAGGGAAAGGTTGTCCTGCGAGGTGAAAAACCGTTCGCGGAATCCCGGGCTGGAATCGGGCATGTGCGGCACCTCGTCAAGATCCTCCCACAACTACGGGCCGAGCCGCGCGGGAGGCTCCGCGAGCGTGTGGATTTCCCTCTCCGGCGGCTTGGCGGGCCGCTCGGGGCGCGAGCCGAGACGATTCACCCATGGCGATGCGAATGAAGCGGCGGCGCTGGTGTCGTGCGCCGCTTGGCTCCGCCGTGATGGCGCGGGCTGCGGTCGCGGCAGCGCACGGCTTAGCAAGCCGTCAGCGAAGATCGCACGGCTTCCTCGTCCTTGGTGTCACAGGGTTGCGATGTGGTTTCCGCCGCGCCCGAATGCCGCGCGCGTTCGAGATCGGATTCGATGGATTGGGTGATTTGGGTACCGTCTAAGCGTTGGCGATAGATCCGCAAGGCCTCCAGGACACGTTGCACGAAGTTGCGGGTTTCGGCCAGAGGGATCATTTCGATCCAGTTGATGACGTCGACTTCGGCTGATCGCGGGTCGCCGTGTGCGGCGAGCCATTGGCGCACTCGAGGCGCGCCTGCATTGTAGGCGCCGAGGGCCAGCACATAAGAGCCGTTGAACTGGTCGAGCAGGTGGGCGAGGTGGGCGCTGCCCAGCTTGATGTTGTAATCCGGGTCGGTGGTCAGGTTGCTCCTGGAATATTTGACCTTGAGTTCCTTGGCGGTGGTTTTGGCGGTGCCCGGCATCAGCTGCATCAGGCCGCGGGCGCCGGCGTGGCTCACCGCCTCTGGATCGAAGGCGCTTTCCTGGCGGATAACCGCCAGCAGGAGCGCAGGCTCTGGCCCGCCGCCGTCGGGCAGCGACACCATCGGATAGCCGTGGGGGATCAGTGCAAAGCCGTTCCCGCGCGAACGTTTGGCGACGAGCACGGCCAAGTCGGGTCGCTCCTGTTCGAGCGCAAGCGCCGCCACGAGCGCGGATTGGCCGGGCGTCGTGGCGTTGGCGCTGAGATGTAAGACGAACGTGCGCAGGTGATCTCTGTCGCCGAGTTCACCAAGCAGGCGCACGACCCGGACCAGCTCGCCTTTGTTGAAGGCGAGAATTTCCTGCTCGCCCGGTTTGAGCTCCTGGGGCAGATATCCGTCAACCTTCCCGATGCGCGCGGCGGCCAGCTGGCCGTAGTAGGTGGTGGCGTGTGGGGCCGCCGCCGAATAGAAGCTCATGGCCTGCTGGGCGTCCCCGATTGCCTCGGCGGCGCGGCCGGCCCAATAGGCTCCGCGGGCGCGGCTCACCGACGTCCGGACGACGTTGTACATGTTGGTGAAGTGAGTGAGGGCCAGGTCTTGGTCGTCTAGGAAGCTGAGGGCGATCCAGCCGGCCAACCATTCGGCTTCGGCATAGCTGGCCCCGTCGGTCTGGTGGTGATCGCGGGCCAGGCGATAGGCTTCGGGGATCTGGCCGGCCCTGAGCGCGCGGCGCGCCAGGATGGCTTGTTGGCGCCACCATGCCTCCGGCCGGACCAGATTCGCGGGCGGGTTGTCAAGCAGCTCGCGGGCGGACTCGTCGCGGCCTTTGCGGAGACGCCAGCGCAGCCGTTCGTAGACCAGTCCGGGAGTATCCTTGAGATGATCCGGGACCTGCTTGATCGCCTGGTCGACGCCCCATGCCATGTTCCTCAGTATCAGCCGGGCCCGGGCCAGCGCCTGGTATCCCGCGTCGACCCAGGGCATCATCCGGTGCGCGGCGTGCTCACGGCCGTCCCACAACAGCCGGTCAAGCCGCTGAATGTGGTCCTCGGCCCTAATCATCTTGCGGTAGCGCTTGAGAAACGCGCGCTCCTGCCTGGAGGTGAAATTGCCGTTTATCCAGGCCTCGCGCACCAGTGAAGTCACCTCGTCGCCCCGACGCAGAAGGCTGTCGGCGTAACGCATATAACCGTCGATGGTGAGCGGCGGGTATTTGGCGAACCAGGCAAGGACCTCGGCATCGGGCAGGTTCGCCGACATGGCCTCCTCGGCGCGGCGGCGCAGTTCGCCTTGGCGCGGCCAGTCGGGGTTGTTCTCGATGAAGTCCCTGATTTCCCCGAACGACGCCCGCGAACCGGGCTTGGTCAGGATGAGCCAGCGGATGAACTTGACCGCCAACGGGTGCTTGCCGTGGCTGGCCAGGTGCCGCGCCTGGCTCAGCTCGCCGGCCTTGATCGCGGCGATCGCATTGTGGAAGTAGCGGACGTCCTCCGCCCGCAGCGTGCCGGTGTGGCCCAACACCCGGGGTGCGCCGGCCAGGCCGGCAACGAGAAGGACGGCGACCAAAAGGACTCTCAGCATTTCTCAGCCTCATTGCGGCGGAGCGGGACTCAAGCGCCGGCGCTCTGACCGGCGGCGGCATTTTACCGGGCGGCGGGCAATGCGCAAACAGTCCCGGGTCGGGAGGGACCGTGTCCCATGGACGGGGCCGGCTTGGGGCGCGTCCACCATGGGGACTCGAGCACCGGCAGCCGCGGTTGTTCCCCGCTTCCGCCGCGCCATCTCACGCTTGCCGGGGGGAGACTCTGGGATTATGGTCGGATTTTGGCTTAGATACGCGGAGGGAACCAGCGATGTTCAAAGGCTCCTTTGTCGCCCTCATCACCCCGTTCCGCGATGGCAAGGTCGATGACGAGGCGTTCCAGGCCTTCGTCCAGTGGCAGATCGACCAGGGGACCCATGGCGTCGTTCCCTGCGGGACCACCGGCGAGTCACCGACCCTGAGCCACCTGGAGCACAGGCGCGTGACGGAGCTGTGCATCGAGGTGGCCAAGGGCAAGGTGCCGGTGATCGCGGGCACCGGCTCCAACTCCACGGAAGAGGCGATCTCGCTCACCCGCCATGCCAAGAAGGCCGGCGCCGACGCCGTGCTCTCGGTGACGCCCTATTACAACAAGCCGACCCAGGAGGGGCTGTATCAGCACTTCAAGGCGATCCTCGACGCCGTCGACATCCCCATGGTCATATACAACATCCCCGGCCGCAGCGTGGTCGACATGTCGGTGGAGACCATGGCGCGGCTGGCCAAGCTGCCCAACGTCGTCGGTGTCAAGGACGCGACCAGCGACCTCGGCCGGCCGGCCAGGACCCGGCTTGTCATCGGCCCGGATTTCTGCCAGTTGTCCGGCGATGACGCCACCGCCGTTGCGTTTCTGGCCCAGGGCGGGCACGGCTGCATCTCGGTCGCGGCGGACATCGCGCCCAAGCAGTGCGCCCGGCTCCAAGAGGCGTGGCAGGCGGGCGATCTGGCTACGGTGTGGGAGATCAGGGACCGGCTCATGCCGCTTCATGACGCCCTGTTCGTCGAAACCAGCCCGGCGCCGGTGAAATACGCGGTGAGCCTCTTGGGACGTTGCTTGCCCGAGGTGCGGCTGCCGTTGTGCGAGGTGTCCGGGAAGACCAAGGAACGGGTCCGGGCGGCCATGGTTTCGGTCGGCCTGTTGGCCGAGGAAAGCGGGCGGCACGCGGCGGCGTGAGGCGGCGGACGGACCCGTGGGCAAGATCGCGGCTCGGAACCGCAAGGCTCGCCACGATTACCTGATCGAGGACAAACTCGAGGTCGGCATCGCCCTCGTCGGCACCGAGGTGAAATCGCTGCGCGAGGGGCGCGGCAGCATCACCGAAGCCTATGCCGGTGAGAAGGAGGGCGAGCTGTTTCTGTTCAACGCCTACATTCCGGAATACCAGAGCGGCCATCGCTTCGGCCATGAGACCCGGCGGCCGCGCAAGCTCCTGCTGCACCGGCGCGAGATCGACCGACTTGGAGGCTTGATTCGGCGCACGGGCATCACCCTGGTGCCGCTGTTGATCTATTTCAACGATCGGGGCATCGCCAAGGTCCAGCTGGCCGTGGCGCGGGGCAAGAAAAAACACGACAAACGCGCCGCCGAGAAGGAGCGCGAGTGGCAGCGGGAGCGGGCGCGGCTGATGCGCGAGAAGGGCTGAGCGCGCTCGGGCGACTCCGCACCTGGGTCTTTTCCATGCGGCAAGGGGGATCGCGCCCCAAGGGCGCAACCCCCTTATGGCGGGTTGTCAAGATAGTGCCGGATGTCGGCGAAGACGGCGTGGAACATGGCCTCGGTCAGCCGTCCAGTCTGCGTGTTATAGCGCGAGCAGTGATAGCTGTCGGCCAGCAGCAGCCCATCTGCCAGCCGGTGGAGGGCGCCGTGACGGAAGGGGTATCGGGCGCGCTTGAGGCCGAGCGCGTCAAGGACCGATTGGTGGGCGATGGTGCCGAGCGCGAGGATGGCCTCGAGCGCCGGGAGGGCGGCGATCTCGAGGCCGAGGAACGCTTGGCAGGTGCCGATTTCCTGGGCCGTCGGCTTGTTCTCTGGCGGCACGCATCGGACCGCGTTGGTGACGCGGCAGCCGGTGAGCTTGAGACCGTCGTCGGGCCGTCCGGCATAGCGGCCCCGGGCCAAACCGAATTTCGCGAGGGTTTCGTATAGGAGATCGCCGGCAACGTCGCCGGTGAACGGCCGGCCGGTGCGATTTGCGCCTTTGAGGCCGGGGGCAAGGCCGACGATTAGGAGCCGCGCGTCGGTGTCGCCGAAGGAATCGACCGGTGCGTTGTGCCAGTCCGGGAATCGCGCGCGGTTGGCCGTGCGGAACGCGACCAGGCGCGAGCAGCGGGGACAGTCCCGCTCCGGCCCCCGCCAGGGGACCTGGCCTGGCCCGTCGCCGCGGGCGCGTGGCTCACGCGGTTTCGAGGAACTTTTGTGACTGGCTTTGGGCCTCGTCGCGGTCGCCATGGACCCGTTCGATTTCGGGCGTCAGATCCTGCAGCTCAAGGAAGTTATCGGCCTGACGGCGCAGCTCATCAGCTACCATCGGAGGTTGTGTTCGCATCGTGCTTACCACCGTGACCCGCACGCCCTTGCGCTGCACCGCCTCGACCAGATAGCGAAAATCGCCATCGCCCGAAAACAGCACGATGTGGTCCAGGTTGCTGGACATCTCCATCATGTCGATGGCGATCTCGATGTCCATATTGCCTTTGATCTTGCGCCGGCCGGTGATGTCGATGAACTCCTTGGTCGGTTTGGTCACCATGGTGTAGCCGTTATAATCGAGCCAGTCGACCAGGGGGCGGATCGACGAATATTCTTGGTCTTCGACCAGCGCCGTGTAATAGAAAGCGCGGATCAGGTAGCCCTTATCGGCGAACAGGTCCAGGAGGCGTTTGTAGTCGATGTCGAAGCCGAGGGCCCGCGCGGCCGCATAAAGGTTCGCTCCATCGACGAAAAGTGCGATGCGTTCTTGCGGATAAAAGTTCATAGAACTATTCCTCAATCAATTCTGCAGATATTGAATGACCACGCCGGTTTTCGCTCCGGGGCGGCAAACGCTGGAATAAACGCGCCCGATAGCCAGCGGTTCAACCTATAATTAAGCGGCGCGGCACATTGTAGCAAGAGCCCGCGCCAAGAAAGGTCAGGCATTGATCCTCGTCGGAATCGGGGCAAACTTGCCGAGCGTCCGATTCGGCTCGCCCGAGCGGACCTGCGAGGCCGCGCTCGCGACCCTGGCGGCCGAGGGCGTCCGTGTCCTGCGCCGATCGCGCTGGTACAGGAGCGCTCCGGTGCCCTCCTCGGAACAGCCGTGGTACGTCAACGGCGTGGTCCAGGCCTCGACGCGCCTGGGACCGAAACCGTTGCTTGAACTCCTTCACCGCATCGAGCGGGCGTTCGGCCGCGTCCGGACCGAGCCGAACGCGGCGCGGGTGATCGATTTAGACTTACTGGCCTATGACGACCTGATGACGGATGGCCCGGACGAGCCGCTCCTACCTCACCCGCGCATGCACCAGCGGGCGTTCGTGCTGCTGCCGCTGGCGGAAATCGCGCCTGAGTGGCGCCACCCGGTGACCGGCGAGCCGATCGACCGGCTTATCGCCGCGCTCCCTCCGGATCAAACCGCCACGCTGGTCGAGTGACGCCGTGGGTTGGCGCGAAGCGGCCGAAAGGGCGAACCACCTTGCGTTTAAGCTTCGGTAAATCTATATATTGCATTGCGCTCTAAGTACTGGTGCTCAAAGCCTTGTAGGCGGAGAAAACATCCATGGCACGTGTAACCGTTGAAGACTGTATTACCAAAGTTCCCAATCGCTTTGACCTCGTCTTGGTCGCGGCCAAGCGGGCACGCGACATCGCGGCCGGACTGCCGCTGACCGTTGAACGCGACAATGACAAGAATCCGGTGGTCGCGCTCAGGGAAATCGCCGAGGGAACCGTTGATCCGGATGACCTTAAGGAAGCCCTCGTGAAGAGTTTGCGCAAGTACGTCGAGATCGACGAGCCCGAGGAGGACGTATTGGAGTTGCTGGTCACCGGGGAGGAGCTGACCACGGCCGGCGGCAAGGCCAAAGAGGACGTGTTGTCCATTTACCAGGAGGAGACAGAGACGGCGCCCGGCGGAGAGGGGGAAGAGCAAACCCACGCCGACGGAGAGAAGACGGCTGACTCGGCCGACCCGGCCGACCCGGCTGACTCGGCTGACGACGCAGGCGCGCGCGCGGGCGCCAAGGAAGGCGGAGAGGAGACGGCTGACCCGGCCGACGACGCAGGGGCGCGCGCGGGCTCCGAGAAAGAGTGAGTCAGGGGTGACGCATGGCTGGAAAGGACCTGCCGTGTCGCCGCCACAGGTTTTTCGCATCTGATCCAGTTTCGGGCCGGGGCGGGCATGGGCCTGCCGTGGTGCCATGATCCGTCAATTCGAGCTTGTCGAGCGGGTGAAGGCGTACGACCCCGCCGCTGACGAAGACGCCCTCAACCGGGCCTATGTCTTTTCCATGAAGGCGCACGGCCTGCAGAAGCGGGCCTCGGGCGACCCCTATTTCTCCCATCCCCTGGAAGTCGCCGGCATCCTGACCGAGTACCGGCTTGACAGCGCCTCGATCGTGACGGCGCTTCTCCATGACACCGTGGAAGACACGCTCGCCACGCGCGAGCAAATCGAGTCGCTGTTCGGCAAGGAGATCGGGCGCCTCGTCGACGGCGTGACCAAGCTGTCACGCATCGAACTCCAGTCCGACCAAGCCCAGCAGGCGGAGAACTTCCGCAAGCTGGTGCTGGCGATGTCCGAGGATATTCGCGTGCTGCTGGTGAAGCTCGCCGACCGGCTGCACAACATGCGCACGCTGCGCCATATCGGGGATCCAGAAAAGCGCAAGCACATCGCCCGCGAAACTATGGAGATCTACGCTCCGCTGGCCGAGCGTGTCGGCATGCACGACATGAAGGACGAGCTCGAGGACCTGGCCTTCGCGGAGTTCAACCCGGATGCCCGCGAATCGATCCTGGCGCGGCTTGGCTTCCTGCGCGCCCGCGGCGAGGATCTGATCGTCCGTATCATCGACGAGTTGAAGCGGATCCAGTCCAAAGGAGGGCTGAAGGCCGAAGTTTCGGGCCGCGAAAAGTCGCCCTATTCGGTGTGGCGCAAGATGCAGCGGAACCATGTCGGTTTCGAGCAGCTCTCCGACATCATGGCGTTTCGCGTCGTCGTCGCCACGGTGGCCGAGTGCTATCAGGCGCTCGGCATCATCCACAGCCACTATCCGATGGTGCCGGGCCGGTTCAAGGACTACATCTCGACACCGAAGCCAAACGGCTACTGCTCTATTCACACCGGCGTGATCGGGCCTGAGCGCCATCGCATCGAGATTCAAATTCGTACCACCGAGATGCACGAGATCGCCGACCGCGGCGTCGCCACCCACTGGGTCTACAAGCAGGGCAGGGCCAGGACCGAGGGCCCCCAATACCGCTGGTTGCGCGAGCTCCTGGACATCCTGGAGCACGCCGCGGGCCCCGAGGAATTCCTCGAGCACACCAAGCTCGAAATGTTCCGGGACCAGGTGTTCTGCTTTACCCCGAAGGGCGATCTGATTGTGCTTCCGCAGGCCGCGACCCCGGTCGATTTCGCCTATGCCATCCATTCCGAGATCGGAGACACCTGCGTCGGCGCCAAGATCAACGGCCGCATTTCGCCGCTTAAGACCATACTCAAGAACGGCGATCAGGTGGAGATCCTGACGTCCAAAACCGGCACGCCCAATCCGGAATGGGAGCGCTTCGTCGTTACCGGTAAGGCACGCACCCGCGTCCGCCGGTTCGTCCGCACCCAGCAGCGGGCGCAATATATCGACCTGGGCCGTTCGATCCTCCAGAAACAGTTTGAACGGGGGGGCTACGAGTTTTCCCCGAAGACGCTCGAAGAAGTGCTTGAGACCTTCCGGTGCAGCTCCGTCGACGACCTCTACGCCGACCTCGGCCAAGGCCTCCACACCGGCGGCGAGGTGATGGGCGCGGTCTTTCCCGAGACCAAGGCCAAGGGCGGCAAGGTCCTCCCGCCCCGCCGGGCCCGGACCAAGAAAGACAAGGATAAGGAGCACGCGATCCCGATCCGCGGCCTCATCCCTGGAATGGCAGTGCACTTCGCCGGCTGCTGCCACGCCCTTCCGGGCGATCGCATCGTCGGTATCGTCACCGCCGGCAAGGGTGTCACCGTCCACACCATCGACTGCGAGGCCTTGGAAAGCTTCACGGATACGCCCGAGCGCTGGCTCGACCTGGCGTGGGATGTCGATTCGAACGACCAGGAGGGCCATGTCGGCCGCATCACCGTCGTCGTCGCCAACGAGCGGGGCAGCCTGGGGAGTCTTTCGACCGTGATCGGCAGGAACGACGGCAATATCACCAATCTGAAGATCACCAATCGGTCGACGGACTTTTTCGAGATGACGATCGACATCGAAGTCCAGAACGTGAGGCACCTGACGAATATCATCGCGGCCTTGCGCGCGACCCCAGCCATCAACTCGGTGGAACGGGCGCGCGGATGAACCGGTCGTGACAGGCCCCCTGGCACGGACCGCCGGGCGGCTGGATGCTGGGTTTGACCCCATCCTTGCCTTGCCCGAGCAGTTGATCCTGGGGTATCTGTTCCAACCCATCCGGCAGGTGCCGTTGGCGATGATCGCCGGCAGCCTGCCGACTGTCGTCGTGGCCTGGTTCGTCTTCTATTGGCCGTTCAAGCGCCTGGTCGCCGGGTATCACGCCGAGCGGCGCAGCCGGCTCCGGCGCGAGTCCTTAAGGCTAGCACGCGCGCGCGAGCAGGAGGTTCGGACATGAACGTGGGACGGCAGCTCCGCCTTGGCGTGAACATCGATCACGTCGCCACCATTCGCAATGCCCGCGGCGGACGCCACCCGGACCTCCTGCGGGCGGCGCGGCTCGCCGCCCAGGCGGGGGCCGACGGGATCACCGCGCACTTGCGCGAGGATCGCCGCCACATCTCGGATGAAGACATCCGGCGTTTGCGATCAGAGATCGACCTGCCCCTCAACATGGAGATGGCGGCGACCGACGAAATGCTCCAGATCGCGCTGCGCGACCCGCCCCATGCGGTTTGCATGGTGCCCGAGAAGCGCGAGGAGCGGACCACCGAGGGCGGTCTCGATGTGGTGGCGGGATTCAACCACTTGCGGGACTTTGTGGAGCGGCTCGGGGGGGCCGGCATCCGGGTCGCGATGTTCGTCGAGCCTGATCCCGCCCAGATCGACGCGGCGAAGGCACTGCGCGCGCCGGTGGTGGAATTGCACACCGGCGCCTATTGCACGGCCGAGGGCGCGGCGCGCGAAGCCGAACTCGAGCGCATCGTAGCCGCGGCGGCCCATGCCGAGGCCGTGGATCTGGAATGCCACGCCGGCCATGGCCTCGGCTTCGATACGGTGGGCCCGGTGGCGGCGATTGCGGCCATTGTCGAGCTCAATATCGGCCATTTCCTGATCGGCGAGGCGATCTTTGGCGGCTTGCAATCGGCCGTCAAACGCATGCGCGCTTTCATGGACGAGGCGCGGGCCGAAGCGCTTGGCGAGCGCCGTGCCTGAGCCGTCGCCGCCCGGCCGTCGATGATCCTGGGCATCGGCAGCGACCTCGTCGATATCCGGCGTATCGAGCGCACGCTCGAGCGCTTCGGCGACCGGTTCACCACCCGCGTCTTTACCGAGACCGAGCGCAAGAGGTCGAGCCGCCGCGCCGACCACGCCGCCAGTTACGCCAAGCGGTTCGCCGCCAAGGAGGCGTGCTCGAAGGCCCTCGGCACCGGCTTTCGCAACGGTGTCTCCTGGCGCGACCTGAGCGTCGTCAACCTGCCTTCCGGCAAGCCGACGATGGCGCTCACCGGCGCCGCCGCCAGGCGGCTGGCCGAGATAACACCGTCCGGGATGGTGGCCCAGATCGATCTCACCATGGCCGATGATCACCCGCTCGCCCACGCGATCGTGGTAATCTCCGCGGTTCCCGAAAGGCGGGAATGAAGGCGTTGATCGCGCCTTTGAGGGCCAGGCGGGGCTCGATTTATCATCCCATATTCCAGAAGCGTTCTGGTATAAACTTATTCGATTTCAAATAGATAAATGAAAAAATTCATATTCCGTAAGAACTCCGGCGGCCTTTGGGAGACGGTCAAAACCATCCTCTACGCGGTCCTGATCGCCCTCGTTGTGCGCACCGTGGCCTTCGAGCCGTTCAATATCCCTTCGGGTTCGATGAAGCCGACTCTCCTGGTCGGCGACTATGTGTTCGTGTCGAAATACGCCTATGGCTACAGCCGGCATTCCTTGCCGTTCGGCCCACCGCTGTTCTCCGGGCGGGTGTTCTTCACCGAACCCGAGCGCGGCGACGTCGTCGTCTTCAAGCTGCCGCGGGATAATGAAACCGACTACATCAAACGAATCGTCGGCCTGCCGGAAGACCGCATCCAGGTGAGGGGCGGCGTGCTCTACATCAACGGCGAGCCGGTCGAGCGACAACCTGTCGGGGATGGCGTTCGGTCCAACGGGACCGGCGGAATGCCCTGGTGCCCGGAAGCCCTGTCGGGCAGCTGGACGAATCGCGTTACCGAGTACCTGGAGACTCTGCCGGGCGGCAAAACCCATCCCATTATCGAGGTCACGGATTGCGCGATGCTGGACGACACGGGTGTCTACAGGGTGCCCGAGGGGCATTACTTCGTCATGGGTGACAACCGGGACAATTCCGCCGATAGCCGGGGCGATGGCAGAAAGGGATGGTTTGTCCCCGCCGAAAACCTGGTCGGCCGTGCCGAAATCCTGTTTTTCTCCACCGACGGCGGGGCGCGGTGGTGGGAGCTCTGGAAGTGGCCGGGCGCCATTCGCTTCGACCGCATTTTTAAAACGATCGAGTAGTGAGGCCGAGGCCGCGCAGGCACCGCGAGCTGGAACAGGCGCTGGGCCATCGCTTCGCCCGCCCGGCGTTGCTGGAGGAGGCGTTGACCCATGCGAGCGCCGCCTCTGGCGGGGTCGCCTATGAGCGTCTGGAGTTCCTGGGCGACCGGGTGCTTGCCCTGGTGATGGCCGATCTTTTGCTCAGGCGTTTTCCCGAGGAGCCGGAAGGAGATCTGGCCCTCCGTCATGCCGCGCTCGTGCGCCGCGAGGCCGTTCTCAGCGTGGCCGAGGCCGTTGACCTCGGTCGCCATCTCATCCTATCGAAGGGCGAGAGCGAGGCCGGCGGGCGCTTGAACCCGACGATCCTCGGCGACGCCTGCGAGGCGGTGATCGCGGCGCTTTATCTGGATGGCGGATTCGCCGCCGCCCAACGGTTCGTCGAGGACCGGTGGACGCCGCTCGTCGCCATGGATGTCGAGCCGCCTCAGGACGCCAAGACGGCGCTCCAGGAATGGGCCCAAGGCCGGGGCAAGCCCCTGCCGACCTACGAGACCCTGAGCGTCGCGGGGCCGCCCCACGAGCCGACCTTTGTGATCGAGGTCCGGGTCGAGGGCCTGGAGCCGGCGACCGCCAGCGGATCCTCGAAGCGTGCGGCGGAGCAGGTCGCGGCCGCCGCGCTCTTGGAACGGGTGGCCGCCACCGACGATGCCTGAGGCGGGCGAGACAAGCCGCTGCGGCTTCGTGGCGCTCGTGGGCGCGCCCAATGTCGGCAAGTCGACCCTCATGAACAACCTGGTCGGCGCCAAGGTGTCGATCGTCACGCCCAAGGTGCAGACCACCCGCACCCGCGTGCTGGGCATCTGCATCCGCGGCGCCTCGCAGCTCGTCTTCGTCGACACGCCCGGCATCTTCATGCCCAAACGGCGGCTCGAGCGGGCCATGGTGAGCGCGGCCTGGCGCGGCGCCGCCGACGCCGACATGGCCGTGGTCCTGGTCGATGCGGCTCAAGGGCGTGAAGGCGCGGTCGACACCGACACGGGGCGCATCGTCGAGAGACTCAAGCGAGGGGAGCGCAAGGCGATCCTGGCGCTCAACAAGATCGATCTGGTGAAGCGGGAGAGGTTGCTCGGGCTGGCCGAGGAGCTCGGCCGGACGGGCGTCTTCACCGACACCTTCATGATCTCGGCCTTGACCGGCGACGGGGTCCAGGATCTCTCGGACTTCCTGGCGGCGAACGTGCCCGAAGGCCCGTGGCTGTTCCCCGAAGACCAGCTTTCGGACATGCCCGAGCGCCTGCTGGCCGCCGAGATCACGCGGGAGAAGCTGTTCCTCCAGCTTCACCAGGAGCTGCCCTACAGCCTCGCGGTCGAGACCGAGAGCTGGGAGGAGTTCGACGACGGCAGCGTCAAGATCAACCAGATCATCTATATCCAGCGCGACAGCCAGAAGGCCATCGTCCTCGGCAAGGGCGGCCGCCAGATCAAGGCCGTGGGCCGGGCGGCGCGCGAGGAGCTCGAGGTCCTCTTCGGCCGCCGGGTGCATCTGTTCCTCCATGTCAAGGTGCGCCCGGACTGGATCGACGACCCCGAGCGCTACCGCGATCTGGGGCTGGACTACAACGCGTGAGCCATGGACTGGGCCGACGAGGGGATCGTTTTATCGGCGCGCAAGCACGGCGAGAGCGCGGCCATCGTGACCTTGCTCACCCGCGCGCACGGGCGCCATCTGGGGCTGGTCCACGGCGGCGCGGGCCGGCGCGGGCGCGGCGTCTACCAGCCGGGCAACCGGGTGGCCGCCAGGTGGCGGGCGCGGCTCTCCGAGCATCTCGGCACCTATGTTTGCGAGCTGGAGCGCAGTGTCGCCGCGGCGTTTCTGGACGACCCGGCCCGCCTTGCGGGCCTGAGCGCGGCCTGTGCCGTGGCCGAGGCGACGCTGCCGGAGCGCGAGTCCCATCCGGCCGTGTTCGAGGCCATGCTCGCCTTGCTCGAGGCCTTCGAGACGCCGGGCTGGGACCAGGCCTATGTGCGCTGGGAGCTGGGCTTGTTGCAAGAGCTTGGCTTCGGCCTCGACCTGTCGAAATGCGCGGCCACCGGCGTCAAGGACGCGCTCGTCTACGTCTCGCCCAGGACCGGCCGGGCGCTGTCGCTGTCGGCGGGCGGGCGCTGGCGCGACCGGCTGTTGCCCCTGCCTGGCTTCCTGATCGGCCAGCCCGGCGCGGGCACGGTCGCCGACGGGCTGGCGCTCACCGGCTATTTCCTGGAGCGCCACGTCCTCTCCCCTGGGCAGCGGTCGTTGCCCGCCGCGCGGACGCGTCTGGCCGAGCGCTTCGCCCCCCGCTGACGCGGGGCGAAGAAAGGCGTTGCCGAGCCGTGCGCGACGCCTTCATGGCGGTCGGCCCACGGACCCTCGCCGAGGCGCTCGACCGGGTGGTTTCAGAACTGGAGGAGGTGGCCGGCATGTCATCCACGGCGGGCTGAAGCAACACAACCGGTTGGGTGGTGCTGGCGACAAGCTACGATATCTGGTAGTTAAGGGCCATTGTTAGTAAGGGCCATTGTGACCGAGTAGTTGAGGGCCATCATGACCGAGGCATCCGCCATCGGGGAAATCCGCCCGACGCCGCTCACCGAGGCGCTCAGCGAGCGCTACCTGACCTACGCCCTCTCGACCATCATGACCCGGTCGCTGCCCGACGTGCGGGACGGCTTGAAGCCGGTGCACCGGCGCCTGCTCCATGCCATGCGCCAGCTTCGGCTCGACCCCGGTGCCGGCTTCAAGAAATGCGCCCGGGTGGTCGGCGACGTCATCGGCAAGTACCATCCCCATGGCGACGCCGCGGTCTACGACGCGCTGGTGCGGCTGGCCCAGGATTTCGCGGTGCGCTATCCGCTGGTCGACGGCCAGGGCAATTTCGGCAACATCGACGGGGACAACGCCGCGGCCATGCGCTACACCGAGGCCCGGCTGACCGAGGTTGCCGGGGCTCTGCTCGAGGGCATCGACGAGGACGCGGTCGACTTCCGTCCGACCTATGACGGGGAGGATGAGGAGCCGATTGTCCTTCCGGCCAACTTCCCGAATCTCCTGGCCAACGGCGTGACCGGAATCGCTGTCGGCATGGCGACCAGCATTCCGCCGCACAATGCCGGCGAGATTTGCGACGCCCTCCGCCACCTGATCAAGCACCCCAAGGCCACCGTGGCGAAGCTGGTCGAGTTCATGCCCGGCCCGGACTTCCCCACCGGCGGCGTGCTGGTCGAGCCGCGCGCCAATATCATCGAGGCCTACCGAGGTGGCCGCGGCAGCTTCCGGCTCCGCGCCCGCTGGCACACGGAGGACCTGGGCCGCGGCCAGTACCGGATCGTCGTCACCGAGATTCCCTACCAGGTGCACAAGGCGCGACTGGTCGAGAAGATCGCGGAGCTGCTCGCGGTGCGCAAACTCGCCATGCTCGCCGACGTGCGCGACGAGTCGGCGGCCGAGCTCAGGGTGGTCCTCGAGCCCAAGAGCCGCACCGTCGAGCCGGCGATGCTGATGGAGTCCCTGTTCCGCCAGACCGAGCTGGAGACTCGGATCAGCCTCAACATGAACGTGCTCGACGCCGGCCAGACGCCCCGGGTGATGGCCCTTGACGAGGTGTTGCGGGCCTTCCTCGACCATCGCCACGCGGTGCTGGTGCGACGCACGCGCCACCGCCTGGCCAGGATCGAACGCCGGCTCGAGATACTGAGCGGGTACATC
The DNA here is from genome assembly GCA_022571365.1 of Pseudomonadota bacterium. Taxonomy (GTDB): domain Bacteria; phylum Pseudomonadota; class Alphaproteobacteria; genus JACZXZ01. Next base: position 48,137 of record JACZXZ010000001.1, read on the forward strand.
ATCGCCTTTGCCAACCTGGACGAGGTCATCGCCATCATCCGCAAGGAGGATGCGCCGAAAGGGGTGTTGATGAAGCGCTGGGGGCTCACCGAGGTGCAGGCCGACTCGATCCTCAACATGCGTCTCCGAACCCTGCGGCGACTCGAAGAGGTGGCCATCGGCAAGGAGTTGAAGGAGATCGAGGTCGAGCGGGCGGCGCTCAAGAAGCTGCTCGCCGACGAGGGAAAACGCTGGCGGGCCGTGGCGGACGAAATCAAGGCCGTCAAGCGGCGCTTCGGCCCGGACACGGAGCTCGGCCGCCGCCGCACCGAGCTGGGCGGGCCGCCGCCGGAGGTCGTGATCCCGCTCGAGGCCATGGTCGAGCGCGAACCCGCCACCGTGATCTGCTCGGAGAAAGGATGGATTCGGGCCCTCAAGGGCCATCTCGACGAGTCCTCGGATCCGAGCGACAAGGTCAAGTACAAAGAGGGTGACAAGGCCAGGTTCCTGATCCGCGCCGAGACCACCGACAAGCTGGTGATCTTCGCCACCAACGGCCGCTGCTACACCATCGGCGTGGACAAGCTGCCGCGCGGTCGCGGCCAGGGCGAGCCACTGCGGCTGATGATCGACCTTCCCAACGACCACGAGGCGGTGGCGATGTTCGTCCACCGGCCCGGCTCCAAGCTGCTGGTTGCCGCCAGCGACGGCCGTGGCCTGGTCGTCGCCGAGGACGAGATCATCGCCCAGACGCGCAGCGGCAAGCAGGTGTTGAACGTCTCTGGCGACGTCGAGGCCCAGGTCTGCGTGCCGGCCGAAGGCGACGCCGTGGCGGTCCTCGGAGAGAACCGCAAGCTGTTGATTTTCAAGCTCGCCGAGGTGCCGCGGAGGAGCCGCGGCCGGGGCGTGATCCTGCAGCGGTACGCCAAAGGAGGGCTCGCCGACGCCAGGGTCTTCACCCTCTCGGAAGGGCTGGCCACGCGCAGTGGCGAGCGGACCCGCACCTTCACCGAGCTCGGCCCGTGGATCGGCCGGCGCGCCAACGCCGGACGCCTGCCGCCCTCCGGCTTCCCGAGGTCGAACAGATTCAATTGAAGCCGGCCTCCTTCGGCGCCGATATACCTAAGGCCCCCGGCTTCGAGGGCGGCTCGCTTGCTGAGTGGACCATCGCTTCCGGCTGGCTTTCGGCGGCCGCTTTCAGACCAGCGGCACGGCGGCCATCGCCCGACCCGGACACCCGGCCGCGTCGCCCGGTTTCGCGCTAACGAGGGGGGCCAAGGGAGCACAGTTGCAGGCGCTCGCATCATTCGTCCGCTTGGTGAGCCGGATCAACGACGCCGTGGGCCGGGGTGTCGCGTGGCTGGTGCTCGCCATGGTGCTGCTGACCTTCCTGGTGGTGATCCTGCGCTATGGGTTTGCGCTCGGCTGGGTGTGGATGCAGGAGTTTTACGTCTGGCTGCACGGCATCGTGTTTATGATCGGCGCCGGCTATACCCTGCTCCATGATGGCCACGTGCGGGTCGACGTGTTTTACCGGGCCAAAGGCCCCCGCTTTCGAGCCTGGGTCGACCTCTTGGGCGCGCTGCTGCTCCTGCTGCCGTTCACCCTGGCGATCGCATTTGTGAGCTGGCCTTACGTCCTCGATTCCTGGCTCAGACTCGAGGACTCTTACGAGGCCGGTGGCATGCCCGCGCTGTTCCTGCTGAAAACGGTGATCCTGGGCTTCTGCGTCGTGATCGGGATGCAGGGGTTATCGCTGGTGGCGCGCAGCCTGTTGATCCTGGCCGGCCACCGGGAATTCGAGCCCGGGAGGGAAGGGCGCGAAGCCCTGTAGCAATGGGTCCAGAGTTCCTCAGCCTGCTGATGTTCCTCGTCACCTGCGGCGTGCTGCTGTTGGGGTTTCCCGTCGCGTTTTCGCTGGCCGGGACCGCGCTCATCTTTGCCGGCATCGGCACCCTTTTCGGTGTTTTCGACCTCCCCCTCCTGGGCGGCCTGGGGTCGCGCTATTTCGGCGTCATGGTCAACCAGGTTCTGGTCGCGGTGCCGCTGTTCGTGTTCATGGGGGTCATGCTCGAACGCTCGAAGGTGGCCGCGCAGCTGCTGGAGACCATGGGCCTTTTGTTCGGCTCGGTAAGGGGCGGGCTTGGGTTGTCGGTGATCTTCGTCGGTATGCTGCTGGCGGCCTCGACCGGCATCGTCGGCGCCGCGGTGGTGACCATGGGCTTGCTGAGCCTGCCGACCATGATGAAGGCGGGCTACGATCCCAAACTCGCCTGCGGCATCATCTGCGCCTCGGGCACCCTTGGCCAGATCATCCCGCCGTCGATCGTCCTGGTGTTGTTGGCAAGTATCCTGCAGGGCGCGAACACCAAGGCGCAGCTGGCTCTGGGCAATTTTGCCCCGAAGCCCGTCTCGGTCGTCGATTTGTTCGCCGGCGCCTTCATCCCCGGCCTGCTCCTGGTGGTCCTTTATATGGCCTGGGTTCTTTTCGTGGCCGCGACCCGCCCCGACGCCTGCCCGGCGATCCGGGATGCCGGTGAACACGGTGCGCTCGGGCCGCGGGTCCTGCGCGTGCTGGTGCCGCCCATAATCCTGATGCTGGCGGTCTTGGGCTCGATCATCGTCGGCGCCGCTACGCCGACCGAAGCGGCCGCGGTCGGCTCGGTCGGCGCGCTGCTGCTCGCCGGCCAGCGCCTCGATGAACGGCGCGCCCTGCCGATCTACCTCGCCGGCGCCTGCCTGGGTATGATCGTCCTGCTCTCGACCTTCTTCGACCTGCGCGTCCAGAAGGCGAACCTGCCCCTGGACGATCTGCTGGCGCTCATCGCTGTCGCGGGGTGTTGCGGGGGTCTCGTTTGGGGCATGAGTGTCAGCCTGATTCGAGTCCACCGGACCAGAATTCTGCACGACGTGATGCAGTCGACCTTGAAAATCTCGTCGATGGTTTTCGTCATTCTGCTCGGCGCCTCGATGTTCTCGCTGGTGTTTCGTGGGTTCGGCGGCGACGAGCTGGTTGGAGCGTTTCTCCAAGACCTGCCGGGCGGCGTGTTTGGCGCCATGGTCGTGGTCATGGTCGTGATGTTCTTGCTAGGCTTCTTCCTCGACTTCATCGAGATCATGTTTGTGGTGGTGCCGATCGTCGGGCCGATCCTGCTCACCATGGGGCTCGACCCGATCTGGCTGGGCGTCATGATCGGTATCAACCTGCAGACCAGTTTTCTGACGCCGCCCTTTGGCTTCGCCCTGTTCTATCTACGCGGGGTCGCCCCGGCCGCGATCAAGACCACGGATATCTACCGGGGCATCGTTCCGTTCGTCGTCATCCAGTTGCTCGCGCTGGGCGTGGTGGCGATGTTTCCGGGGTTTGCCACCTGGCTGCCCAAGGCCCTTTTCGGCTAGCAGCGCGGCGCTTGACGAAAATCGGCGAGGGATATTCCCCCGCCGTCGGGACAGCCGCCTTGGTGCGTGCCGGGGCAAGCCTTATCCGGTCGACGGCTCCGCGTATTTGAAGGGCAGGCCGCGCGCCGCCAAGTAAGCCTGTTCCGACGTCTTGGACCAAGCGATCGCGTCCTTGCGGAAATTGAGCGCGCTGTCGAAGACTTCGCGGCTCAACCGGTCCCGGGACGCAAGGTCGTTCAGGACCTGGCCGGCCAGCTCGCCGAGACCGTACAAAATCTCGTTGCTGAAACGCCTGAGCTGGACGTTGTGCTGCGTGAGCAACACCAGCAACGCGGTGTTGTTGCGGGCGATGAACTCGCCCAGCACAAGGTGGTTCACCGCCGCGTTGGCGGCTTCGATAAGCGCCTTCAGATCGCCCGGCAAGGCCTCCCACTTCTTGATGTTGATGAAGTTATCGAGGCAGGTCGCCGGTTCCTGCCAGCCTGGGTAGTAGTAGAACTTGGCGCTTTTGTAGAGACCGAAGGCGAGATCGTTGTAAGGGCCGACCCACTCGGTCGCGTCGATCGCGCCTGACTGAAGCGCGGGCTGGATCTCGGCACCCGGCAGGTTGACCACGTTGCCGCCGGCGGCCTTGACCACCTCGCCCCCCAGTCCCGGAATGCGCATCTTCAGGCCCTGATAGTCGTCGAGCGAGTTCATCTCCTTGTTGAACCAGCCGCCCATTTGGACCCCGCTATTGCCGCTGGCGAAGAACTTGCAGCCAAGCTCGCCATAGACCTTGTCGGCGAGCTCCTGGCCGCCGCCATACTGGATCCAGGCGTTAAGCTCTTGCGCCGTCATGCCGAACGGTCCCGAGGGGATGAACTGCGTCGCGGGAACCTTGCCTTTCCAATAGTATGGCGCGCCATGACCCATTTCGACGGTGCCGCCAGAGACCGCGTCCATGGCTTCGAACGCCGGGACGATTTCACCCGCGCCGCGAACCTTGACGGTCAGGCGACCCCCCGAACCGCGGGTGATGAAATCGGCGAGCAGGTTGGCGCCGGTGCCCAGGCCGGGAAAGTTCATCGGCCAGGTGGTGACCATCGTCCATTCCATCAGACCCTGGGAGATGGCGGGCTTGGGAAAGCTGGCGGCAGCGGTGGCCGCGGCGACGGCGCCGGTCGCCCGCTGCAAGAACGAACGGCGTTTCATGTTTCTTCCCCTGATGCGTTTCATGTCCACGAGGTCTCCCGATTAAATTCCTGGCGGATCGATACCCTCCGCCGGCAAGCAGCCACCTCGCCAAAGGTTGGCAGGTGGCCAACTGTCAGTGAACGACCAACTGTCGGTAAATAGCCCGCTGTCGGTAAACATCGAGGATTATAGTTGCCCGCCGATGCGGCGCAACAAATCGTCCCATCGGCCTTGCGGCACGGGTGCCGTATCAAACCTCTAGCAGCCGCCAGCCGTCTCCTCCGAGTGCCTGAAGCGGCTGGAAGCGGACCTTGTAGGCCATCTTGGGACTGGCTTGGATCCAGTAGCCGAGATAGACGAACGAGAGGCCCTCGGCCTGCGCCTGCCGGATCAGCTGTAGCACCGTGAACGTCCCGAGGCTGCGTTTCGTCACGGCCGGGTCGAAGCAGCTGTAGACTGCCGAAAGGCTATCCGGCAGCCGGTCGTTGAGAGAGGTGGCGACCAGCTCGCCCAAGGGGCTGCGGAATTCGGTGATGAAGGTGTCGACCGGGCTGTCCTCGACCATGGCCTGATAGTCGGCGAAGCTCATCGCCGACATTCCACCGCCGTTGTGGCGCGACCGCTGGTAGCGCGCGAACAGCCGGTATTGTTCCGCCGTCGCTCGGGCCGCCAGCTCGCGGACCGCGAGGTCGGCATTGGCGTTCAAGACCCGGCGCAGGGATCGGCTCGGGGCGAACTCCCGGACCACGACCCGGACCGGCACGCAGGCGCGGCAGCTCGGACAGAGCGGCCGGTAGACGATGTGGTGGCTGCGGCGAAAGCCGGCCTGGGACAAGGCGTCGTAGACTTGAGCGGACTCGGGGCCGGTGAGATCGGTGAAGATGTCCCGCTCGACACGGTCGGCCAAATAGGGGCAGCGCCTGGGCGCCGTGCGGTAGAACCGGCGCGGTATTTTTGCGGTTTGTGGGCTTGAGGAGGACAACATCGCCTTCGCCCTTGAAATCCCTGGAGGTGGCCGGCGGCAAGTCATGCCTGACTGTCTCGGAATCGGTGCCGGCCGCCTGTCATTTCCGGTCAAGGAAATTTCCGGTCAAGGAAGCCGTGTAGCCCCTTGCGCGCGAGCCTGTCAATGGATTGGCGCCGGGACCGGCGCTTGGAGCCGGCTACCCCCACGCCGGACCAGGCTGGAACCACCTCCCAGGACCGAATTGAGGTCGCCCGCCCATTCGCCGCTCGCCGATGGCGTTGCGGCTGGGGGAGGCATCGAACAGCGCGCAGGGTGTCCACCCGGCCGGTTCACCGTCGCCGCCGCTTGAGCACGTACATGCGCATCAGGCCATAGCCCTTGGCGGCGGGCATGTGGCCGACGTACTCGCAGGTGAGCGACGCATCGCCGTCCAGCGCCAGGCCTGCCGCGAACGGCTCGGTGACGTAGACGTTGCCTTCGGGCGTGGCGGGCTCGAGGCGCGCCGTGCGGGTGACGTGGCTGCCGAAGTAACCCGAATCCTTGACCACGTAGTCATAGCCCTCGAACACCGGTCCGACATGGGCGCCGACGCGCAGCGCCAGATGCGCCGGCAGGCCGAGCGCCTTCAGGTCGATAACCCCCATCGCCGCTTGCAGATCGAGCGCCAACTGCGCCGCGACCGGCGCGTCGCTGGCCACCACGAACAGCCCGTCGCCCCAGGTATTGCGGTACAGGACGTCCGAGCCATAGCGGTCGAGAACCGCGCCCAGGCTGCCCATCACCTCCTTGTGAAACACCGGAAGCTGAGGTTCGCGCAGTTTGCTGAATCCTTTGAAGTCGCTGAACAGCATCGCGCGGATCGCTCGCTCGTGCTCGGAAAAGCCGGGCGATGCCACCGGTTGTCGCACGGTCCGACGGACGGCCCTCACGGCCGCTGCGGTGGGGGCTGCCACGTCGATGACGTGGGATCTCATGCCGATGCTGCGCCAAAACGCCACGTCGGTCGCGGTACCTCCCTCACCGCCGGCCTCTTTGCCGTCCCAGACGGCCGCCTGTTCGACCTCCGCGTCGAGGAAGGTGGCGCGGAGCAGCGCGAGTCCCATGGCCAACCGCGCGGCGTAGGTGAACAGCAGGTCGTCGCCCATGTAGCTGTCCTCGGTGGCGTAAGTGATCGAGGTTGCCTTGGCCAGGCAGTCGTCGAAGCGCCGGCTCCAGCCAGGACCGCCCGGCTTGACCGAGATGCGTTTGAACTCGTCCTTGTCGAATGGCAGGACCACGTGAAGTTCCGCGCTACTCGACAGCAGCGTTTCGGCGAACAGGATGTCGGCGCCGCAAGCCAGTGAGCCATAGCCAAATCCGACCGACCCCTCATCCAGATGGGCCGCGATTCGCTGCGCCACCGGGTGCTCTGATTCGGCGGGAAAGCGCCCGGGCGCGCCTGGCGCCGAGATCATGTGCCCCAGGAAGGTGATGACTCGCGGCGGCGTGAGCGGCGCCAGAATTGCCGGGTCGATGGCTCTCTCCGCACAAATGAGGCGCAGTTGCCGGCGCGTTGTCGCGAGCGCAGCGTAGTCGCCGCCATGGGCTGCCGCTGCCCGCTCCAGGGCGGCGCCGGCATTGTCCAGGTCATCGAGCAGCAGCGCGGCCTCCGCCTCCGTGGCGGCCCGGTAGTAGGCCTTTCCAGGATCAGCGAGGCTGGTCCTCGATAAGGCGTCCAGCACCCTGCGGGCGAGATCGGTGGCTCGTGCCGGCTTGCCGGCGAGCAGCCACATGGTCGCCGCGTTGACGCCCGGGTAATAGTCGCCCGTGCGGTCGAAAACCACCTCGTAGAGGCCGGCGGTAATCACTGCGCGCGATGCCCGCTCAGCCCCTTCGGCCTCCAGCGCGTAGTCCTTTTCCAGTCGGGCGCCCAGCGCGGAAATGTCCACTTCCGGCCGCCCGGCTAGGCCGTATTCGTCAAACCGCGCCCGCGCCTGCTCCGTCGCCCCGCTTCGCGCCAGAGTCCGCACCGCGAGATACCTCAGCCCCAGGTGATCCGGGTGAGCCTCCAGGCCTCTGTTGGCAAGATCGTAAGCGGTAAGGAAATCGCCCGCGCGCTCGACGCCTTCGACCTTAGCGACCCACTCTTCGGCGGAGAACGTCTGCTCAAGCATGGATGGCTCCTGTGGGCGGCTGACCGAAGCCGCCGCAACATCGCCTCAAGGCAGGGATCATAGCGCGGGCATCGGCTGGCGCAATCGGCCGTGGCGCGCCGGTGTTTTCGAACCCCGCGACGGAGTCGTTACACACCTATGCTGCCGGCTTGGCCGGTGCCTTGAAGCGAGGGGCGGGTCCCCTCAGACGAGCCTACGCGCAGCCCGCTGCCGATCCGGCTCGTCGATGACGACTTGAGGCGTGTCATGTCGGGCCTCGCGTTGTAGGCTTGTCGGCGTCCATTTTTAAGGGGGATCAGTCATGCGCCGTCGGTCCGCCGCCCTGTTCGTGCCTGTGCTGCTTCTATGGCCAACCGCTGACTTCGGCCCCTCCGACATGTTGACCGTCCCGGCAATCCTTGCGGCGGAAACATGCACCGGGTTTGCCTGTCCTGAGCTTGCGGGTCACGTGTGGCAGGTGCCTTCTGGGATCGGCAGCGAAGAGGAAAGCAGTGACAGCATCGATGCCGACGGGGACGGGGTTCCCGACGATCGGGACCAATGCGTTGGGGCGATTCCCGGAGCGAGCGGCGCGGATGCGACCGGGTGCCCGACGGATTTTGACCCTTATGCCAAACTGAGTTTTCAAGACGACAAGCAGAGACGTTGGTACCGGCGGTTCTGGACGGGCGATTGCGACAACCTCAGCTTCTTCACCTGCCTGCCGGGCAGGCCGTACTGGTACGATGTCCTCAAGCGGGCCCTGGCCAATGTGCCGGCGGGTGATTTGGGCCGCCTGACGAACCGGCTGTGGTCCCTGGGCCGCCTGATCGGCTATGAATGGGCCAAGGAAAACGATATCCGCAGGATAGACACGGACGATCTGCAAGTCTGGAGCGGGGCCTTGACCACTGCCAGCGACCTGGACAGGACCATCGACCGGATCAAAGCGGAGGCGATGGAGAAGTTGAGCGCCCCGACCGGGATCGGCGGCGCGGATGGTAACCTCGACCAGAGTTAGCTGACGTGACTGGGAAAGCGAGATAGGGCGCACTCGCCCCGGCCGCTTTCACCTCAAGCGGGAGCGAACATGAAACCGTGGCGTCGCAAGCATCGGGTGTCGAATCGAGTGGCGCCGGGGGACGCCGAGCATCCGCGCGGTCCATGAGCTTTGAAACAAGAGCTGCGCCTAGCGCGTTTGAAACAGCTTGGTTAGCGCGAGGATGATCATGACGGCGATGAACAGAAGGCCGAGCCGGTAAAAGATAAGGCAGCCGAATGCGAATATCAGAAAAGCGATAAGGTGATTGAGGCGCGGCCATTTCATCGGCCAGAAATCCATGTCGTCCAGACGATCCAGGCATTCTTCTCTGGAAAGTTTCGTCAGATGGGAAATGTCCGCCCCCTCGCTTTCCAGGTAGGACCGCAGTTCGTTTCGGCTTTGCCGGGCGGCGAAGTTGAGAACGTAGACGGGCCCGAACAAAACCATCAGGGCCAGAACAAAACCAAGGAAAATGGCCATCGCACTGGTGAAATTACCGGCGCCGCCGACTGTAAACAGGGTCGCCGCCAGCCGGGACAGGCCCGGCCAAGACACGCCTGCGGCGAAGAGGAAATCGAAGGCGGCTTTGATTTCGCCAAAAGAGAACTCGAGAATATCCGGTGCGTCGGTTCGCAAGTACAGATTTTGAATATGCATCATGTAGAAAATGAAAAATACGATCATGGATACGTAGGAAGAATTCTTGAAAAATAGCTGAAAGGCCTGAAATCCACGTCGAGTGTCGTTCGAATTCACGTCTGGAATCAGACGAACAACTTTGCTTTGTCTTGCATATCTATAGATCATGTTCGAGAGCGCAAAGAGGAAGGCGTAGAAACTCAGAATTATCGCAAGGCTCATCCCCTGGGCCAGGTAGGCAGCCAGACTGAATAAGGCGTTCGCGGTGGGTGACACCTCTCTGCCGGGGGCGGTGAGCAACGCCGCGACTGACCAGTCCATTTCGTCGAAACCAGGTGGAAACGCGCCGTCCATAAGCGGGCCGCCGGTCATGAAGTACCATTCGGTCATGCACTGCGCGAATGAGATGAGAGACAACAGCAGCGCCCATTTGGCGCTGTTGTTCACGACGTTCCGCCAATCCCGAAAGATCGTCTCTTCGCTGACCGGCCGCCACTGCTGGCCAACCACCATATTGTGGCGGACGAGCTGGTGCAGCACGGTCTCCACGTTTTGAAAGGTGACCAGCATCAAGAAGATGATGGCGGGAAACGCCGCGACATAGGTCACTGACCAATTGATCGCCCAGACAAAACCTATCTCCTTGCGGAAAGGGCTGCCGTCATCGGCGGTCAGCTCAGCCGGATAGAATGCGACGCCAACCAGGAAGCTTGCCACGACAAGGAGGAAGCCAAGCAGGATCGCACCGAAAAAAACGAACTGGGGCGAAACCTCCTGAGCTCGCCAGACCAGCTTCGCGATCTTGCTGGCCGCCTTGGCAATGGGCCGCTCCGTGGCAATGCGGTCGGCTTCGGCGATTTCCTGCTGGAAGCGGTCTTCCGCCTGAGGCTGGGATTCCTTGGGCGGCGCGTCTCGCTCGACCTCAGCTTCAGCCTTCCCCGAGGGACGGCTTATGATCCTTTCGACCGTCGCCAGGAATCGCAGGAATTCGGGATGGTGCAGGTTCTCGTGCCAGTCGGCCAGGCGCGCCGCCTGTATCGGCCTGAAGGCGAGGGGAATTGGGATGTCGTCGATGAGAACCGGGACGAGGATGTCCCGGTTTGCGGCTTCATTTGCTTCCGCCTTTATCCAGCGTGAGGTCACCGAGTACTTGGACCATACAACGATGACGCAACTTGCGGCGTTCAATGCCGCCTCGATAACCTCGTCGTACGATTTGCCGGGGGGAATTTCCTTGTCCCACCAGACGGACCAACCGTTCTGTTCGAGGGCTTCCACGAGTACCTGCACCCGCGGCTGGTCCTGGCTGGCGTAGCTGATAAAGATGTCGCTCATATGCCTTCGTGGCCTGATCGACGAGCCGCGAGGCTTGGCGTGCCGGATTTGCGGCCGCCGCTCGAAAGCGCGGATCAGGGATAGTCAGACTTTCTCTTTACTCTGTCGAGGGTTTGATTCCCACGGGTTGATGACCCCCATCGCCGCTTGCAGATCGAGCGCTCGAACGATCGGATCGCGCGGCCGCCGGAGCCCTCGTTTCACATGGCACTCACAGGGCAAAGGTCCGGGCCCTCACGCCACGCGGTCGGGCGGCTCCTTGCCTTCGAAGAAGGCCTTGACGTTTTCCAGAACGCGGAAGCCCATGGCCTCCCGCGTTTCCTTGGAGGCGCTCCCCAGGTGGGGCAGCAGGACCACGTTCTCTATCTCAATGAGATTCTTACTCGCCTCGGGCTCGTGCTCGTAGACGTCGAGCCCGGCGCCGGCGATCACCCCCTCTTTCAGGGCGGCCGCGAGCGCGGCTTCGTCAACCACGTTGCCGCGGGAGGTGTTGATGAGAAACGCGGACGGCTTCATGAGTTTGAGGCGCTGGCTGTTGATGAGATGTCGCGTCTCGGCCGTGGCGGGGCAGTGGAGCGACACGAAGTCCGCTTCCCGCAAGACATCTTCGAGCGAATCCCGTGGCTCACCGCCCACGGCCTTGGCCTCCTCATGGGAAGACAGATAGGGGTCGTAATAGATGATCTTCATGCCGAAACCGTGATGGGCGCGTTTGGCGATGGCCTTGGCAATCCGGCCCATGCCGATGATGCCAAGGGTCTTGCCGGAGATTTTGGCCCCCAGCATGTGGGTTGGCCGCCACCCGGTCCATTCGCCGTTGCGCAAGTGCCGTTCGCCTTCCCCGGTGCGGCGCGCCACCATGAGGAGAAGCGTCATGGCGATGTCGGCGGTGCACTCGGTCAGCACCTCGGGCGTGTTGGTCACCACAAGGCCGTGCCGCTTGGCGGCCTCGCAGTCGATGTTGTCGAAACCGACCCCGAAGTTGCCAAGGATTTTCACGCGCTTGGGCTCGACGCTCAAAATTTCCGCCGTGATCTTGTCGGTCACGGTGCAGAGAAGACCATCGGCCGACTGCAGGGCCTCCTGAAGTTCGACCGCGCTCATCGGGCGGTCCTCCGCGTTGAGCCGGGCGTCGAACAGCTCACCGAGCTGCTGTTCCACGGCCTCGGGCCATCTGCGGGTAACAAGGACTTTCGGCTTGGCCATATCTTCGCCGTTAAGCTGGATTCGCGCGCCAATACTCGCAGGCAGCGCCGACGCCGCTGCCCGGCTCGACGTCGACGCCGACATCGCGCATGGCCATCTCGACCCCGGCGATGGCGCTGCAGAGCATCAGCTCATTGAGGTCGCCCAGATGCCCGATGCGGAAAAGCTTGCCGGCGACCTCGGCCAGTCCCGCGCCGAGCGCCAGGTTGTACTTCTTGAAGGCGGTGGCGATCACCTCCGCGCCGTTGGTGCCTTCCGGCACCATGATTGCGGTTACGGTGTCCGATTCCCACTTCGACTCCTTGGCGCAGAGCTTGAGCCCCCAGCCCTTCTTCGCCGCCTGGCGAACACCCTCGGCCAGCCGGTAGTGGCGCTTGAAGACGTTCTCGAGGCCCTCCTCGAAGAGGATGTTGAGCGCTTCGCGCAGGCCGCGAAGCAGCGGCATCGAAGGGGTGTAGGGGAAGAAGCCGTCCTTGTTGGTTTTGAGCATGTCTTCGAAGGAAAAGTAGACGCGCTTCAACCCCGCTGTCTTATGCGCCTCAAGCGCCTTCGGGCCGGCGCAGACGATACCGAGGCCGCAGGGCAGCATAAGGCCCTTCTGGGAGCCGCAGATCGCTACGTCCACGCCCCATTCGTCCATACGGAAGTCGACGCTGGCGATGGAGCTGATGCCGTCGATGTAGTAAAGCGCTGGATGGTTGGCGTCATCGATGGCCTTGCGCACGGCGGCGATGTCGCTGGTCACCCCCGTCGTGGTTTCGTTGTGCACGACCATCACGCCCTTGATCTCGTGGCCGCTGTCGGCCGCGAGGATCTCGCCGATCTTGTCCGGCGGGGCACCCTCACCCCACTCGCACTCGATCACCCGGACGTCGAGACCCAGGCGCTCCATCATGTCGATCCACAGATGGCTGAATATGCCGAAGCGGCAGGTGAGGACCTTGTCGCCGGGCGAAAGGGTATTGGAGAGCGCCGCTTCCCAGGCGCCGGTGCCCGACGACGGGTAGATGAAGACGATCCCTTCCTTGGTCCTGAGGACCTTCTTCATATCCTCGTATAGGGGAAGGGTGAAGTCGGGAATCTCGAGATTGCGCTGATCCTCCTGCTGGATGCGCATGGCGTTCAGGATACGGTCCGGGATGTTGGTCGGACCGGGAATGAAGAGAGAATGATAACCAGTGTGCGCGCGCGCCATTAATCCCCCCTTTTTAAAATCCGATGAGACTTGCCTGATCTGAGCCCCTGATTGGGCTGGGCACGAAGCGCAGGAGGATAGTGTTTCCGTCCCTGGGTATCAACTTCCCCTTATGGGTTTCGTTTTATGCGATCCCTCCGCCGGACTCAGAGCCTGGTTGCCGCGGGTTTGGGGGGAGGGTTTCCTGCGCGCCGCTCGCCTTACTTTTCGCCGCCGATAAGGGTGATGTAACGGCCGCCCCGCCCGCTTCCCCTAGGGCCGCGAACGTCGGCGGATAAGGATGTTCCCGGTGGGCCGGGCACGATCGCGAAGATCGAGCGGTCTAGCTCGGCGGGATCGTAGCCCGCTGACCATGCCCCTCATAGGTCGGGAGCTGTGCCGCGATAGGTCGGGAGCTTGTTCCGCGTTGGCCATCCGAAAACCCGTTCTGGGCCATCGCTGTCGGCTCCAAGATGTCGTCTGGAGCCTATTTCAAAAGTCGGACATGGTCGCCCGGGCGCCACGGCGGCGGGCCTAGCCCGCGCTGTCCACGGCGGTGCTGCTCAACAGCCGAGTCTCGAAGCCGATCGCCGTCAGTCCGGCGAGGATCTCCTGGACGTGGTCGGCATTTCGGGTCTCGACCACCACGTCCAGCTCGGCCAGCTTGACGGGAAGGTCGTAGAACAGCCGCTGGTGATAGACCTCGATGATATTGGCGCCGGTATCGCCGATGAGTTGGGCGACCTTGGCGAGCACGCCGGGCTGGTCGTTGATCGTGACCCTGAATCGCACGATCCGGCCCTCGCGCACCAAGCCGCGCATCAGGATCGAGCCCAGGAGCCGGGCGTCGATATTGCCGCCCGAGACGACAAGGCCCACGCGCCGGCCGGTGAATCGCTCGCGATGGCTCTGGAGCGCGGCGAGTGGTGCGGCGCCGGCGCCTTCGGCGACGATTTTCTCCGCCTCGAGCATCGTCTGAACGGCCCGCTCAAGAGCGTCTTCACCGACCAGCAGCACGTCGTCGACCAGTTTCTCCACGATCGGCCGGGTCAATTCGCCGGGCCGTTTGGCGGCAATGCCCTCGGCAATGGTCTGGCCGCCCGAGGTCGTTGGGATGTGGTGAATCGCCTGATACATGGAGGGGTAGAGCGCTGCTTCGACGCCGATGATCGAGATCCCCGGCTTGAGCGCTTTAGCCGCGATGGCGTTGCCGGAGATCAGACCGCCGCCGCCGATCGGAATGATGAGCACATCGAGGTCGGGCACCTCGGCCAACATTTCCAATGCGACGGTGCCCTGGCCGGCGATGATGCGCTCGTCGTCATACGGGTGGACGAAAGTTCGGCCCTCCTCGGCCGCGATCCCAACTGCGTGATCGGTCGCCTCGGCCAGGCCTTCGCCGTGCATGATTATCTGTGCGCCCAGGAGCCGGGTTTGCTCGATCTTGGTGAAGGGCGTCCCCTCCGGCATGACGATGGTCGCCGGGACGTCGAGCCGGCGCGCGTGATAGGCGACGCCCTGGGCGTGATTGCCGGCCGAAGCGGCGACCACGCCGGCCGTGCGTTCCCGATCGCTCAGGCTCAACATCTTGACCAGGGCGCCCCGGTCCTTGAAGGAACCGGTGTATTGCAGGTTCTCGAGCTTCAGCCAGACCTGGGCCTCCGTGAGCTCGCCGAGCCGGCGGGCCAGGATGGTCGGTGTCTTGACGACGGCCCCGTGGATGGTCTCGGCGGCGGCGCGGATATCGTCGACGGTTACGGTCATGGCACGCCCGCGGTCATGGCATATGACAGTTCTTCAGCAACCTGCCGGGGTGATGCTACGATTTTGGGTACGGGCCGACAACCGGGTTGCGGATGTGGCGGCCGCCTCGCCGGTCGAGGCCCTTTCATCCCGTTCACCGCGGCACCAGCTCGAGCACGCCGAGGGCGCCGTCGCGGATATCCTGGCGCCGGCCGGCGAGGCGGACATATTCGAGGTCGCGCCAGCGTTCGATGAAGTCGCGGTAGTGGGCCGACAGCGGGTTGCCCGACTGGCCGGACGCCACCATGAACAGGGACTCGCTCAGATTCGCGAGATTGTAAATCCCGCGGTAGCCGGGCCCGTGGATCTGAGCGAAGGGCTCTTGGTCGTCGTGGATATGGCTTTCCCCTTTGTTGATGGTGAAGCTGCCGCCGTCCGCCGCCACGCGAGGACTGAGAAGGTTGCCGAGGAGGGGAATGCGATCGAACAGCCGATGGCGGAATCTGGCGTAGTGAGCCTCGCCCCAGCGCCAGGCTCGCATATCGCCGGCATAGGCATCGGTGAGCGAATCAAGGGCCTCCTCCAGGGCGGCGGCGATCCGGTCCTCGCAGCCTTCGGTCGCCGGCGTGGTCACGTCGTCGCACCACTCGGGGGCGCGGGTCAGCATTCCCTTGAGCACGAGGGGCCTGAGGCTCCAATAGTCATCGAACATATCCTTCAATTCATCGGCATAGATCAGGCGGTTCAGCGCCCTGAGCCAAGCCGAGAAAATGAGCGGCTCGGGCCGGTTGCGATCCATCCGGCCGTCCCAGCCGCGGAGCAGGGCGTGCGCGGCCCGCGCGCGCGGGCTACGGGGTTCGACGTCAAGGAGCAACGGCAGCAGATCCCGCGCCATGGGCGAGACGACGTCGCCCTGGATGGAGGCGGTGGTTGCCAGGGTCTGCGGGCCGGTCTGGTCGAGTAATTCGTGGATGCGGCGGACCCTGTAGGGGTTGCCCCATTCCATCGAGATGAAATAGGGGTAGCTGTCGCCGACCAGCTTGTTGTTGGCGTTGACGAGGCGGCCGGAGGCGGGGTTGAGGCTGTGCGGCAGCCGCTCGAAGGGGATGAAGCCGATCCAGTCATGATCGCCGGTCCAGCCCGGCGCCGGAGTGTAGCCGGTGCCGCTTTTGCGCAGGGGCACGCGGGCCGCGGCGTAGAACCCGATATTGCCCTGGATGTCGGCGTAGACGATGTTCTGCTGGGGCGCGTGGAAGCGGCTGAGCGCGGCGACGAAGTCATCCCATCCCCGGGCGTGATTGAGGCGATAGAGCGCCTCCGCGGTCCGGTCGTCGCCGCGGAGATAGGGCGCCGCCAGGGCCAGGACGCGCCCGTCGCCGGGAAAATCGTCATCGACGTTCAGCAGATCGGAGATGATCGGGCCGTGACGGCTCTCGCGCACCGTCAGCACCACGTCGTCGTTGCCCCTGACCCGGATGATCTCTTCGCGCGTGATCAAAGGCTCGGCTCCCTCGGGCGTGAGATAGCGGCCGGGATCGTCGGGGTCGAGGCGCTCGATGAAGAGATCCTCGGTATCGGCGTAGGTGGTGGTGAAACCCCAGGCGATATATTGATTGTGGCCCAGAAGGATGAAGGGGACGCCGGGAACGGTGGCGCCGGCGATATCCAAACCGGGCGCGTGGACGCGGGCGAGATACCATATGATCGGCGCGCTTAGCTCCATATGCGGGTCGTTCGCCAGGATCGGCTTGCCGGTGCCTGTGTGGCGGCCGTCGATCACCCACTGGTTGGAGGCGCCGCCGAATCCTTCCGCGAGCCGGGCCTGTGGGCGGTCCGGATGCGGGCGCCGCACCGGCTCGATGCTGGACGCGCGGGGCGAGCCCGTCGGCGAGAGCCCAGCGGAGGCGTTGCGCCGCGCTGAACGCCCCGCCAGGGTCACCGGGGCATCGTCCGGATAGGGCGGCCATAGCGCGGCGATCTGCTCCGCACTCAGCCGCTTGGCGAGCCGCGCGCGCAACAGCTCGCTCCGCCAGTTGGTGGAAAGCCGCACCGCCATGAGCTTGCCCCAGAGCAGGGAATCAGCGGGATTCCACGGCTCGGGACGATAGCCCAGGAGATAGAACTCCGGCGGCCAGGCGCCCGAGTGGCTGTCGAGGTAGGCATTGACCCCCGCGGCATAGGCGCGGATTGCTCCCTGCACCTCCGGGGCCAGGCGGGCGAAATCCCGTTCGACAAGCCGGTAGAGTCCCAGGGTCCGCATGTACCGATCGAGCCTGAGCGCGGGCTCGCCGAGTATCTCGGCCAGGCGCCCGGCGCCGAGGCGGCGCTGCATGTCCATCTGCCACAGCCGGTCCTGGGCGTGGACGAAGCCCAGCGCGAAATAGGCGTCCTCAAGGGTCTCGGCGAAGATGTGGGGCACGGCATTGGCGTCGCGGATGACCTCCACGGCTGCCCCAAGGCCCGTGAGCCGGACCTGGCCGCTGAAATCCGGGAGCGAGGTCCGAAGCCAGAGATACGCGCCGCCCACACCGAGCAGCACGAACACAAGGGCCAGCGCGAGACCGCGCCGCAGCCGCCGCATCACCGCCCCCTTCGACCTAAGTCACGGTGACGGTGGCTTCTTCTTTTCGGCGAAATGATCGCGCGTGGCCCCCGCCGCTTCTTTGTCCTGGATTCCTCGGCGGCGATGATGCCATCCGGCGGTTGGGCGATCAAGCCAGGCGCCGTCGCGGATGTCCAGGCGCCGTCCGGCGGGACCAAGGCCCCGCTTTGCCGGTGGACAGATCGTTCGGCTCTCCGCTAGAGTCTCGCCCGCGCCGCGGCCGGACCGCGGGCTTGTGGTCCACCGAAAAGGGTAGGGGAGGCGATGACCGGTCCCTTGGGCGGTCTGCGCGTTTTCGATCTGACCCGCGTCATGGCCGGACCGACCTGCACCCAGTTGCTCGGCGATCTGGGCGCGGAGGTCATCAAGGTCGAGCGCCCGGGGGTCGGCGACGACACGCGCAACTTCGGACCGCCCTTCCTCAAGGACGCCGCCGGCAACGATACGACCGAAAGCGCCTATTATTTGAGCGCGAACCGCAACAAACGCTCCATCACCATCGACCTGGCGGAGCGGGACGGCCAGGACCTGGCGCGGCGGCTCATCGCCCACTGCGACATTTTGGTGGAGAATTTCAGGGTCGGCGCCCTCGCCAAATACGGCCTTTCCTATGCGCACCTCAAAGCCGACTTCCCCCAGCTGATTTACTGCTCGCTCACCGGCTTCGGCCAGACCGGGCCGTACGCTTCCCGGCCCGGGTACGACGTCGTCGCCCAGGCCATGGGCGGGATCATGAGCGTGACCGGCGAGGCGCAAGGCGAGCCCCAGAAAGTCGGCGTTCCGATCGCCGACATCATGGCGGGGATGTACGCCGCGATCGCGGTCCTCGCCGCCGCCCGCCATCAGGCGGTGACCGGCGAGGGCGAGTACATCGATCTCGGGTTGCTGGACACCCAGGTCGCGTGGCTCGCCAATCAGGGGATGAACTACCTGATCTCCGGCGAGCCCCCGGCGCGGCTCGGCAACGCCCACCCGAACATCGTCCCCTACCAAGTGTTCGAGACGGCCGACGGTTACGTCGTGATCGCGGTCGCCAATGACGCCCAGTTCCAGCGCTTCTGCGAGTCCGCCGGGGTCGGCGAGCTCGCCTCCGAGGAGCGGTTCCGCACCAATACCGCCCGGGTGCGCAATCGCGCGGCGCTGATCGACCGGCTCAAACCCATTCTGGCCCAGCACCCCACGCAGTACTGGCTCGACAGCCTCGATCGCCTGAACGTCGTTTGCGGACCGATCAACACCCTCGACCAGGTGTTCGCGCATCCCCAGCTGCGCCACCGGGACATGGTCATCGACATGCCCCATGCGCTGGCCGGCAGGAATCCGGTCAAATTCGTCGGCAATCCGATAAAATACGCCAACAACCCGATCGCCTACCGCTACCCGCCGCCGACGCTGGGCCAGCACACCGGGGAGGTCTTGAAGGAACTCCTCGACATGGGCGAGGAGGAGCTCGAGGGGCTGCGGACCCGCGGCGTCATCTGATCGGCCCCGCGGGGTCATCTGACCGGCCCCGCGGGAAGACATGGTTTAAGGCCCGGTGAGAGACGGGGGCGGTCGATCCGTCTAGCTGTCCCCGGAGGCCGACCTTCACGAGTTCGCGGCATCGGAGGATCGTTATATCCCCTCACCCTGGCCTTCCCCCCCTGGGGGAGAGAGAGGGACCCGTGTAAGCGGGGGGTGAGGAGAGAGAGGGACCCGTCCTAAGCTTGACGAAGGACGGGAGGCCGGGCGGATGCCGCCGGCCTCGCTTAACGGAATGTGACCGAGACCTGCATCGCTCCGGTCGGCAACCCTTCGTAGCGCACCGTGACGGTTTGCCCGGGCTGGGGCGGCCGCGGCCGGGCGAAGGAGCCGAGGCTGATGATGTCCCCGGCTTTCAGTTTGATCCGGCTTTCGGCCAGATGCTCGGCCAGCCAGATGACGGCATTCAAAGGGTGGCCGAGGATCGCCTTGCCGGACGCCTTCGACAGCTGATTTCCGCTGGCGTCGGTCGTGATGACGGTCATGGTGCCAAGCGCGTCGACAAAATCGACGCCGGGGGAGATCGGCACCGGCGCGCCGATGACCCCAAGCCGGGCGCCGACATTAATGGCGGTAATCATTTCCGGGCTCAGGGGTTCGCCCTCGGCCATGGCCAGGTCGGCGAGTTCGACAAACGGAATGACGGCCTCCAAATGGCGCGCCACCTCGAGCGGGGTTTTCGCGTCATTCACTCCCTCGTCCTTCACGGTGACCAGGAGATCGGGTTCGAAGATGGGCCGAATCCCGTAATCCACCGACACTTCCGCTCCATCCGGCAGCAGCATGCCTTCGAGCAGCACGCCGTGCACGGAGGTCGTGGCCCCGAACATCTCCCGCGCCGCCTTGCTGGTGAGCCCGACCTTGTAACCGATCGGCCGTCCGAGCTCCCGGGAGAGGCGCGCCA
This sequence comes from Pseudomonadota bacterium, assembly GCA_022571365.1. GTDB lineage: Bacteria > Pseudomonadota > Alphaproteobacteria > JACZXZ01. The sequence goes on from JACZXZ010000001.1 coordinate 67,956, forward strand.
CCAGGGCGGTCTGGGCGCACAGCGCTTCCGCCATCGTGAGCTCCGGCCCCAGGCTCTTGACCGGCCTCTTGTCCACGTAAGCGGCGGTCATTTGGACGATCCGGTCGGCGTCGCAGGCGTGCGCCTGGGCGGGCGGGACGGGTAGGACGGACAGAGCGAGGGCGAGAATCGGCAGGGCGAACAGAGCTATTAGATGCCCTCCGCGCCTTGCCACGCGGTCGTCACTCCTGCTTGAGCCGCTTGGCGGCCTCCACGGCCGAATAGGTCAGGATGGCGTCGGCGCCGGCCCGCTTGAAGGCCAGCAGGCTTTCCATCATGATCCGGTCGCCCTCGATCCAGCCCTGCGCCGCGGCCGCCTTCAGCATCGTGTACTCGCCGCTCACCTGATAGACGAAGGTGGGTACGCCGAAGGCGTCCTTCACCCGGCGGACGATGTCGAGATAGGCCAAGCCGGGCTTGACCATGACGACGTCGGCCCCCTCGGCGATGTCGATCGCCACCTCGCGCAGGGCCTCGTCGGAATTGGCCGGGTCCATCTGGTAGGTGCGCTTGTCGTCGGCGCCAAGCGCCGTGGCCGAGCCGACGGCGTCGCGGAACGGCCCGTAGAAGGCCGAGGCGTACTTGGCGGCATAGGAAAGGATCAGGACGCGCTCGAAACCCTCCCCATCGAGGGCGTCGCGGATCGCCTTCACCCGGCCGTCCATCATGTCTGAGGGCGCGATCATGTCGCAGCCGGCGGCGGCCTGGACCAGCGCCTGGCGGCACAGCACCTCGACCGTCTCGTCGTTGACCACGTAGCCGTCGCGCACCAGCCCGTCGTGGCCGTGGCTGGTGTAAGGGTCGAGGGCCACGTCGCACATGATGCCGATCTCGGGATGCGCCCGCTTCACCGCCGCCGCCGCCCGGCACACCAGGTTGTCGGGGTTGTAGGCTTCCTCGCCGTCGGCCGTTTTGAGGGCGGGGTCGACCACCGGGAAGATCGCGATCGCCGGGATGCCGAGCGCCTTGGCCTCTGCCACTGCTTCGACCAAGAGGTCGGTGGTGAGCCGTTCGACGCCGGGCATCGAGCGGACCGGTGTGCGCTCGGCCGTGCCCTCCTGTACGAAGACCGGCCAGATCAGATCGTCGACCGTAAGGTGGTTTTCCTGGACCAGGCGCCGAGTCCATGGCTGCCGCCGGGTGCGCCGCATGCGGGTGCGCGGGAACCCGCCCGCCTCGGCGAATCGGGTAGCGCCCGTCCGATCCCGGACCGGACGTTCGGTGGGCGCCTCGTCGGCCGGCTGGCGCATCCGCGGCGTGATCTTCGTCACATCGGCCATGACTGCTGTCGCTACGTGGCTTGGATAGCCTGGGTAGTCGGAGATAATAGGCCCGCGCGGAGCCGCTTACAATGGCAACGCAACCTTTGCCAAGTCACCAGAGTGGGGGGGTGTCCCGGCCGTCCAAGGGAGGCGGGCTGGGCCGGTTGTGACGGCCGCGGCCGGGCGGGCCTTCGGGCGGCGCCTGTGGGCGTGCCGGCGCCGGCCTGGGTAGGCTGGAGTCAATAGGCCGGTGTCGAGGGGTCGATGGGGCGGGTCCAGCCTGCCTGCCCGCCTGCGGGCCGATCCGTCCTCCGCAGCAGCGGCGCTGCCGCTGCGGAGGGCCGAAGCCTTCGGCGGAGAGCCCGAAGTCGTACGGCGGACGGGGCGTCGATTTCGATCTCGGACCGGGTCGGTTTCCTCCGGCCCGTTCGCAGGGCCCCTCAGTTGCCGAGCAACTGCGAGATGTCCTCGGCTCGCTCGGAGAGCGCGGAGCGCAGCTTGTCGAGCGCCTTGCGTTCGATCTGTCGGATACGCTCTTTAGAGACCCCGAAGGTGGCGCCAATCTCGGCGAGCGTACTGCGCTCGTCCTCAAGAAAACGGCTGACGATGATCTGCCGCTCGCGCGGCGAAAGGCGGTCGAGCGCCGCATGCAGCCACTGCGACCGCGCGGTGTCGTCCTGGTCGGCCGCGACCAAATCCTCCGGCGACGGTCCCTCGTCGGGCAGGAGGTCCTGCGCCTCCTCCAGCTCGTCGCGGCCGATCGGCACGTTGAGCGATCGGTCGCTTGACGCCAGGTGGGAGTCTATGCGCTCCACCTCCGAAAGCGGCACGCCGAATTCGGATGCGATGCTCACCCGGTCATCGTAGGAGAGGGTTCCGTCGGGCTTTACGACCCGGCTGCCGCGGATGCGCCGGAGCTTGAAAAACAGGCTGCGGTGCATCGGCGTGGTGGCGAAACGGACGATCGAGGAGTAGCGCAGGATGTGGTCCTGTATCGCCGCGATGATCCACCAGGTGGCGTAGGTCGAGAAACGCACTTCGCGCTCGGGATCGAAGCGCGTGGCGGCTTGGGTCAAACCGATATTGCCTTCCTGGATGAGGTCGCCGAGCGGCAGACTCGAGTAGCGGAAGTTCCAGGCGATCCGGACGACCAAGCGGGCGTGGCTTTCGATAAGCTCGTGTAATGCCGCTTCGTCGCCGTCCTGGCGCCAACGCCGGCCCAGCTCGAATTCCTGCTCGCGTTCGAGATAGGGCGCCTCCATCGCTGCCGAAATGTAACGGCGATCGCTGCGTTCGGTATTAGAGAAGTTGACGAAGGACATGAGGCGATATCCCCACGGTGTATGCGAGCACGCAGCGTGACACGACGGGTGACTTACTATCGAGTCGATACTATATAATGGGCGAGATTGGCTTGCAAGAGTATTTTCGACTCACTACTATTCAGCCGTGGTTGATCGCAAAAGTTCTTCCGAGGGTCAGGTAGCCGAGCTGATCGACTGTATCGGTCGGCTTGCTCATTTCCTGCAGTTCGTCGAGGGCCTCAACCCGGCCCAATGGGAGGCGCTGCGCTTCCTGGCGCGGGCCAACCGCTATTCACAAACGCCCGGCGCGTTGGCCTGCTTTCTTCGCACCAGCAGGGGCACCACCTCGCAAACGCTCCGCGTTCTCGAGAGCAAAGGCTACGTTCGCCGCTTCCCGGACCGCCGCGACCGCCGCGTGGTCCAGCTGGAGCTCACGCCGGCCGGCGCGGCGCTGCTCGACCACGATCCGATGCTTCGCATTCAGGAAGCTGCGGCCAATCTGTCGGGCGAGATGGGGAGCGACCTTGCCGAGGGGCTGAGTCGCATTCTGCACGCCGTAGAGAAGCGGTGCGGCCTCGATGAATTCGGCGTGTGCTGGGAGTGCGGCCACTTCCTGGTCAACAACGCCGCCGACGATAGGGCGGGCCCGCACCGCTGTGGCCTGACCGGCGATCCCCTGCGTGAGGCCGAGACCCGCCTGCTCTGTGTCAACACCATCCCGATCACCCCGCAAGCTTAAGCCGCCTCGCTCCCGCTGAGGCCGCATCCCGCGGCTCTCAAGGCGCTGTCTCCGGCCCTCTTCGAGGCGGCCGGTCTCGTATCGGCCGCGCCAGGGGCGTCAGGCTTCCGCGACCGCCCTGGCAAAGCCGGCCACCGGCCCGGCTATTCGGTGAAGGCCTGGATTCCGGTCTGCGCCCGGCCCAGGATCAGGGCGTGGATGTCGTGGGTGCCCTCGTAGGTGTTGACCGACTCCAGGTTCAGGACATGGCGGATAACGTGGAATTCGTCGACGATGCCGTTGGCGCCATGTATGTCGCGCGCCATGCGTGCGATCTCCAGGGCCTTGCCGGCGGAGTTGCGCTTGAGCATGGAGATCGCCTCGGGCGTCATGCGCCCCTCGTCCATCAGCCGGCCGAGCCTGAGACAGCTCTGGAGTCCAAGGGTGATCTCGGTCTGCATGTCGGCGAGTTTTTTCTGAACCAGCTGGTTGGCCGCGAGCGGCCGGCCGAACTGGGTGCGCTCGAGCGCATAGGAGCGGGCCGCGTGCCAGCAGAACTCGGCGGCGCCCAGTGCGCCCCAGGCGATGCTGTAGCGCGCCCCGTTGAGGCAGCCGAACGGCCCCTTGAGTCCCTTGACGTTGGGCAGCAGATTGTCCTCGGGCACGAACACATCGTCCATGACGATCTCGCCGGTGATCGAGGCCCTGAGCGAGAACTTGCCTTCGATCTTGGGCGTGGTGAGCCCCTTCATGCCTTTCTCCAGGAGGAAACCGCGGATCTCACCGTCGTCGTCTTTCGCCCACACCACGAAGACGTCGGCGACCGGCGAGTTGGTGATCCACATCTTGGCGCCGGACAGCTGATAGCCGCCGTCGGCCTTGCGCGCGCGGGTTTTCATGCCGCCCGGGTCGGAGCCATGGTCGGGCTCGGTGAGGCCGATGCAGACGATCCATTCGCCTTTCGCCAGCTTGGGCAGGTACTTCTGCCGCTGCTCCTCGGTGCCGTAGGCGTGGATGGCGTCCATGCCCAGGCTCGACTGGACGCTCAAACACGAGCGATAGGCCGAATCCACGCGCTCGAGCTCGCGGGCGATGAGGCCGTAGGACACGTAGTTGACTCCGGCGCAGCCGTAGCCCTTGAGCGTCGCGCCCAGGAATCCCAGCGCCCCCATCTCGGTCATGACCTCACGGTCGAAGCGCTCGTGGCGATGGGCCTCCAGGATGCGCGGCATCAGCTTGTCCTGGGCGTAGGCCCGCGCGCTGTCGCGAACCATGCGCTCCTCCTCGCTGAGTTGGTCCTCGAGGACCAAGGGGTCATCCCACTGGAAAGCGGCCGCTGCCGCTTCCTTGGTCGACTCTTTGGGCGCGGCGACCTGTCGTTGCGTCATCTCTCTTTTCGCTCGCAATGTCCCGGAGCCAGTGCCTTCCAATATACGTTCCTTCAGGCGCCTTTCCCAACAATACCTTTCCCAACAATCTATGTTCACCGGACGGCGTGGTCGGGCGCGGCCGCGGGGGCGCCGCCTGGCCACGCGCGGGAAGATGTGAAAGCGCGCCTCAAGTCCCAATGCGGGTTCGCCAGGCGGCCGGGGGCAAATCAAGCGGGTGTAATCCGGCCATGCCCCATGCCTTGTGCCGGTCAAGGCCGCGGCATCGCTGTGCCCTATGATTGCCCCGGTAGGGGGCCGGATGTATAACCCTGAAGCTTCGTCTCTCATGGGAGAAGAGCATTCAGGGAGGAAATCATGCCCAGGAATCCTCATCAGGAACAGTCGCCGAAGCTGTTCGTCCGCGCGGCGCTCCTCGGCGCCGTAGCCGCCGCCTTCTTGGCGGGTGCCCCGGCCGCGGCCGATGAGAAGGCGAGGATCGGCGCGCTCGTGCCGATGACCGGACCGCTTCAGGACTTTGGCGAGCCAACGCTGAACGCCATCCGGCTGGCGGTCGATCAGGTCAACCAGGGGGGCGGCTTGCTCGGCGGCACGCTCGGGATTGCGGTCGGTGATACCCAAACCAGCCCGCAAGCCGGGGTCGATGCCGCGAACATGTTGGTCTCGCTGGAAGGGGTGAGCGGCATCGTCGGCGCCGCGTCGAGCGGCGTCACCATGCCGGTGGCCAGGAGCGTCTCGAGCGTCAAGGGGGTGCCGCAAATATCGGGCGCCTCGACCTCGCCGGCCATCACCACTCTGGACGACAAGGACTTCCTGTTCCGGACCACGCCGCACGACGCGCTGCAGGGCATGGTTATGGCCGACATCGTGAAGAAGAAGGGCTTCGACACCGTCTCGGTCATCTACGTCAACAACGACTACGGCGACGGCCTTCAGAAAGCCTTCGCAGACGCGTTCGTAAAGCTGGGGGGCAAGGTGGTGGCGTCGCTTCCCTATGAGGAGAAGAAGGCCTCCTATCGGGGCGAGTTAGCCCAGCTGGCCAAGGGCGACCCGCAGATTCTCGTAATGATCGCCTATACCGGAGACGGCGTTCCCATTCTCCGCCAGTCCCTCGAGCAGGGGTATTTCTCCAAGTTTGTCTTTTCCGATGGGATGAAGGCGCCGGAGATCATCGATCAGGTCGGCGCCGAATACCTCAACGGCTCCTTCGGCACCGCGCCGGAAGCAGTCGAAACCGACTCCTCGAGGCGCTTCAAGGAAGCCTACGAGGCCAAGTACGGCGAGCTGCCGCCAAAGCCCTTCCTCGACACGGCCTATGACGCCGCGTTCCTGCTGGCCCTCGCCATCGAGAAGGCCGGCAGCGCCGAGGGCAGAGCGGTGCGCGATGCGCTGCGTTTCGTGGCCAACCCGCCGGGCACCCCGATCCTGCCGGGCGAGTGGGCGAAGGCGAAGGCGCTTCTCGCCCAGGGCGAGGATATCGACTATGCCGGCGCGGCCGGTTCGCAGAATTTCGACGCGGCTGGTGACGTGCCGGGGACCATCGGGCACTGGGTCATCGAGGACGGCCGGATCAGGACCGTCGAAATTCTGGAATAGCCTGCGTCACGGCGCTGCACCACAAATTCAGCAGCCTTGTCTGCGGGCTTTCCTTTCGGCCCGGTTCCGCGCCCGGCCGGTCAGCCGGACCCCCGGCGACCTCGGCTGTTGCCCCTCTTGCTCCGGATCACCGGCCGCGCCTTTCTCCCTCATCGCCCGTGACGGACGGGGGCTTCTCCTTCAGCATGCCCTCGGGTCGCGTCAGCAGGATGATCTGGAGCATGAGGCCGATGAGAAACGGGCGCAGGGCCGCCGCTTGAGTCATCAGCTCCGGCGGCATTCGGTTGGCCAGGAATCCGGTAATCGACCATATGAACCAGATGACCAATGCGCCCAGGATGGCGCCCCGGTTGTTGCCGCTGCCGCCGGCGATCAGCATGACCCATACCAGGAACGTCGCGAACATGGGATCGAAAGCTTCGGGGCTGATGAAACCGAAAGAGTGGGCATAGAGCGCCCCGCCCAGGCCCATGATCATGGAGCCGAGGATAAAGGCCTCCAGCCGGAACCGCAGGACGTTCTTGCCCACCGCGCTCGCCGCCAGCTCGTTCTCCCGAATGGCCCTGAGGACCCGCCCCCAGGGCGCCCGCAAGAGCCGTTCGATGGCGAGATAGACGATGAGGACGATGGCCAGCACGATCAGCAGATAGACGAGCGTCTGGACCTCTGGGGAGAGCGTGTCGAACGGCTTGGGAATGCCCTTGATGCCCCGCACGCCATGGGTCAGCCAGGCCTCATTTTTCAGGATAAGGCGGACGATCTCGCCGATGCCGATGGTGGCGATGGCGAGGTAGTCGGCGCGCAGATTAAGGGTCACCAGCCCGATCAAGAGAGCGAGCAACCCTGAGGCCACCATGGCGCCGATCAGCCCCACCGGAAAGGGCAGGTCGAAGCCGCCCAAGTAGTTGGGGCTGGGCGGCGTGGTCAGGATGGTGGTGGTGTAGGCGCCGACCGCGAAGAAGGCGGCGATGCCGATATTGAACAGCCCGGCAAATCCCCACTGCACGTTAAGGCCCAGGCTGAGCACCGCGTAGATGCCCGCGAACGTCAGGAGAGGAATCAAGTAGCCGATCAGCCCGGTGAGTTCCATTACCTCGATCTTCCCCCGAACAGGCCGGTCGGCCTTACGATCAAGATGATGACCATGAGCGCGAAGGCGACGGCCGACTTGTAGGCCGGTGAGAAGAACAGGGTGGACATCTCCTCGGCGATTCCGACCGTCATGCCGCCGGCGATGGCCCCGTAGGGCTTGCCGATGCCGCCCATGATGGCGGCCGCGAACACCGGCAGCAGCATATTCCAGCCCATGAAGGGCTGCAGCCGCGTATCCATGGCGAGGAAAATTCCGGCCCCCGCGGCGAGCGCGCCACCCAGCGCCCAGGTCCACATGATGACGCGCTCGGTCTCGATGCCGGTGATTTCAGCGAGGTCCATGTTGTCGCTCATCGCGCGCATGGCCTTGCCCATCTTGGTGTATTGCAGGAACAGGTGGAGCAATATGACCAGAATAATGACGCCGGCCAGAATCACGAGGTGGTCGGGCTTGATGCGCAGGCCGAAGATTTCGAGCGGAAACTGGATTCCCGGCTCGTAAACCAGGCTCTGCGGCCCCCAGATGAACTGGACCAGGCTGCGAAGCATGAGCCCGACGCCGAACGAGGAGATCAACAGAATGACCGGCGCGGTCCGGCGCAGCCGTTTGTACAGGACCCGATCTATCGCGATCGCGACCACGGCGCCGCCGGCCAGGGCCATGGGGAAGGCCGCGTAGATCGGCCAGCCCAGCCCGGCGACGAAGACCAGGGCTAAATAGGCGCCGACCGTCATCATGTCGCCATGGGCGAAGTTGGCGAAGCGCAGAATGCCGAAAAGCAGCGATAGCCCGACCGCGCCCAGCGTAATAATGCTGCCCAGCACGATGCCGAAGATGAGAACCTGAAGGATTTCAATCACGCCGCACGCAGCGCCTTGGCCATCATCCGCCGAGGAACATTTCCATCACGTCGGGGTTGGCCAGCAGGTTGGGGCCGGTGTCTTCGAACCGGCTCCGACCCATGGTCATGAGGTAACCGCGATGGGCGAAGCTCAAGGCGCGTTTCGCATTCTGCTCGACCATCAGGAAGCTGATTCCGAGGTCGTTGATGGTCCGGATCCTTTCGAAGATCAGGTCGACGACCTGGGGAGAAAGACCCGCCGTCGGTTCGTCCAGCATCAAAAGCCGCGGCGTCAGCATGAGCGCCCGGCCGATCGCCACCATCTGCCGCTCGCCGCCGGAGAGCAAGCCCGCGGCCTGGCGCCGCTTGTCCTTGAGCGGCGGGAAAATCTCGAAGACATGGGCGAGCTGCTCCGAGAAGTCGTCGGTGCGGATGAAGGCACCCATCTCCAGGTTTTCTTTGACGGTAAGCGACGGGAACACATTGTACTCCTGGGGCACGTAGGACATGCCGCGGCGCACGATGATGCTGCTGCGCAGGTTGGTGATCTCCTCGCCACTGAAGAGGATTCGGCCTTCGCGCACCGGCACCAGGCCAAAAATGGCTTTCATCACCGTTGACTTGCCGGCGCCGTTGGGGCCGATGATGACGACGATTTCACCGGGCTCGACCCTGAGTTCGACACCGTGAAGGATATCGGCGCCGCCGTAGCCGCCGTATATGCCGTTCACTTCGAGCAGGCTCATTGGCGCGTCCGTCCGCTGTCAATCCCGGCCCCCCGGGGAGCCGAGCGCGGCACGCGGCGGGATGGCCGCCGGCTCGTTGCCGGTTGCGGCCGGCCGCTCCTCGACCGGGTTGCTCGCACGCCTAATGCCTGCTGTCCTGATGCGCGCCCCCCGAGGCCCCGACCATATCGCCGCCGAGATAGGCCTCGATGACTCCTTCGTTGCGCCGGATCTCATCCATGCTGCCCGTGGCGAAAACGCGCCCCTGCGCCATGACGATAATCGGGTCGCACAGCTTGGCAATCATGTCCATGTCGTGCTCGATCACGCAGAAGGTATAGCCGAGCTCCTTGTTAAGCCGGAGGATGTTGTCGGTCAATTTGGCAAGCAGCGTGCGGTTCACCCCGGCACCGGGCTCGTCAAGCAGGATCACGCGGGAATCGGACATCATCGCCCGACCGAGTTCCAAGAGCTTCTTCTGACCCCCGGACAGATTCCCGGCAAGCTCGTTCTTGACCTCGGAAAGCTGCAGGAAATCGATGGCCTTCTCGGCTTTGCGGCGCAACTCGCGCTCCTCGCGCCGCACCTTGCCCCAGCGCAGCCAGGCGGAAACCATCGACTCACCCGATTGCCCGCTTGGCACGACCATCAGGCTTTCCAGCACCGTCATGCGACTGAAGGCGTGCGGAATCTGGAAGGTCCGGATCAGCCCAAGGTGGAACAGCCGGTGCGGCGCCATGCCGGTGATGTCGCGTCCGGCGAGTTCGATGCGGCCGGAGTCGGGCCGCATGAAGCCGGCGATGATATCGAACAGTGTCGTCTTGCCGGCGCCGTTGGGGCCGATGAGCCCGGTGATGGTGCTTTCGGCAATATCCAGGGTGCAGCCGTCTACCGCGCGAATGCCGCCGAACGTCTTGACCAAGTTTCGAACCGAAATCACGGGGACGGGATTCTGAATTGTGTCGTATGGAGTCCGGGTGAGCCTTTTAGGTTATAGGGATTTGGCACCGATCGACAGGGGGTGCGGAACCGAGTGGATGCCGGCCACGAGAGGGATTGCGCCAAACCGGCGCGCCAAAGGCACGAATCACATGCCGGCAGCCGCGTCTTGCGGTTCCGGGACGAGGGTATTACGACGCCCGCTTGGCGCTGAAGCCGGAAGGTGGTTCCCAGGCTGAAAGGCGAAACCGCGTCCGCGCGCGGTCCTGCTATTTCTTCGCGCGGCGCCCACGCTTCGGATGACGCGCCTTGCGGCCGAGGCCGATCTTCTTGGCGAAGGCCGAACGCTGGGCGGCGTAATTCGGCGCGACCATGGGATAGTCCGGTGCCAGGCCCCACTTTGCCCGGTATTCATCCGGGGTCAGATTATAGGTGGTGCGCAGGTGGCGCTTAAGCATCTTCAGCTTCTTGCCGTCATCAAGGCAGATGATGAAGTCCGGCGTCACTGACCTGCGGATCGGAACGGCCGGTTTCAGCGGTTCCCGTTTGACCTCGCCGAGGCCGCTTTCAAGCGCGTTCAAGGAACCGTACACCGACTTGATGGTGTCAGCGATTTGCGTGGCCGGCAGCAAGTTATTGCTGACATAGGCGGACACGACTTCCGCTGTCATGCGCAGGATCTCCCCCTGGGGAAATTTTGCTGAATTGTCCTCGCTCATTTGGCACTTACCTTTGTTAGCATTGAGTTAGAATTCCTTCATTGCATACCATTGCTTTTTTGTCAATTCAAAACAAAACCATTCAGAGTATTAAAGTCTTGTCATGCATTAGTCAGTAAGAAAACCTCGGATGAAAAGGGGGATAGCTGATTTTCACCGGTTCCTAATCTGTTGTGCCCAAAGAAAGGCATGGCGAGCCGCCCGCCACCGTGAGACCAGCCCGGGCCATGAGAGCCTCTCGCTCGATGCCGGCATCATATTATTGTTCAGGCGCTTGTCCTGGCCGCTATGTGCTTTGTATGTTCCGCGTCTTATGCCGCTTTCTTTCCCGATCCTGCTTCGGGCTACGACGGCGGAAGCCTCGTCGCGACAGTTTGTGGCAGGCTGGCGTGGGGCTGCGACATATGGTATTGAGAAACATGACTTGTAAGGAGTTGTTGCCGATCTCGGACCATGAAGAAAGAGACCATCGCCATCGCCAGCGACCATGCCGGCCGCGAGCTCAAAAACATCCTCAAGGAAGAGCTTGCAGCCCTGGGCTACGGGGTCATGGATCTCGGTACGAATGACCACGAGAGCGTCGACTATCCCGATTTTGCCAACGCCCTGGCCGCGGTCCTCAAGGAGAACAAGGCAAGCCGCGGGGTGCTGGTCTGCGGCACCGGCATCGGCATCAGCATCGCCGCCAACCGTCACCCGGAAATTCGCGCCGCGCCCTGTCACGATGCGCTCAGTGCGCGTCTGGCGCGGCAGCATGTTGACGCCAACGTGCTCGCCTTTGGCGGGCGGCTCATCGGCGTCGAGACCGCCAAGGACTGTCTCAGGGTTTTTTTGACGACGGCCTTTGAAGGCGGCCGTCACGCGCGTCGCGTCCAAAAGCTCGCGTGACGATCCGGCTATATCAAGCAAGAAGAGCGTTATCCATGCGGCCCGCAAAAACTGCCGATAGCACGGATTTCCTGGACCGCCACTTCACCGAGCGCTTGGCCGAGAGCGATCCCGACCTTTTCCGGGCGATCGTGGGCGAGATCCGCCGCGAGCAGGATCAGATCGAGCTGATCGCCTCGGAAAATATGGTGTCAAGGGGCGTGCTCGAGGCCCAGGGATCGGTGCTCACCAACAAATACGCCGAAGGCTACCCGGGCCGGCGTTACTATGGCGGTTGCGAGCATGTCGATGTCGCCGAGTCGCTTGCCATCGAGCGCGCCAAGGCCCTGTTCGACTGCGCCTTCGTCAACGTCCAGCCCCATGCCGGCGCCCAGGCCAATGGGATCGTCTTCTTCGCCCTTTTGCAGCCGGGCGACACGATCCTGGGCATGTCGTTGGCGGCTGGCGGTCACCTCACCCACGGCGCCCCGCCCACTTTCTCGGGCAGGTGGTTCAAGGCCGTGCAATACGGCGTCGGCCGCGAGGACGGGCTGATCGACTTCGAAGAGGTCTTCCGCCTGGCCCGCGAGCACAAGCCGAAGCTCATCATCGCCGGCGGCTCGGCCTACGCGCGGATCATTGATTTTCCCCGCTTCCGGGCTATCGCCGATGAGGTCGGCGCCTATTTGATGGTCGATATGGCCCATTTCGCGGGCCTGGTTGCCGGCGGGGTCCATCCGAGTCCGCTGCCCCATGCCCATGTGGTGACCACGACGACCCACAAAACCCTGCGCGGCGCGCGGGGTGGCATGATTCTAACCAACGATCCCGAGCTCGCAAAAAAGTTCAACTCCGCCACCTTTCCGGGCGTCCAGGGCGGGCCTTTGATGCATGCCATCGCGGCCAAGGCGGTGGCGCTCGGCGAGGCCTTGCAGCCCGAGTTCAAGGTCTACGCGCGACGGGTCGTGGACAACGCCCAGGCGCTCGCCGCGACGCTCATGGAGCGCGGGGTCGACATCGTCACGGGCGGCACCGACACGCATTTGATGCTGGTTGACCTTCGGCCCAAGGGACTGACCGGCAAGGAGGCCGAGCGGAGCCTCGAAGCCGCCGGGATCACCTGCAACAAGAACGCCATTCCGTTCGACCCGGAAAAGCCTTCGATCGCCTCCGGGATCCGGCTTGGCACCCCGGCCGCCACCACGCGCGGTTTCGGCATCGCCGAGTTCCGCCAGGTGGGGGAGATGATCGGCGATGTCCTCGATGGCCTGGTCGCCAATCGAGATGACAACACCCGGGTCGAGTCCGAGGTCCACGGCAAGGTGCTGGAGCTGTGCCGGCGCTTTCCGGTTTACCCGGACATAGCATAGCTTGACAGGGGGATTCGATGCGCTGCCCGTTCTGTGGTCATGACGATACCCAAGTCAAAGACTCGCGGCCGACCGAGGACAACACGGCGATCCGCCGCCGGCGGTTCTGTCCCGATTGCGGCGCGCGGTTCACTACTTTTGAGCGCGTTCAACTGCGCGAGCTGACGGTTATCAAGAAGGGGGGGAAGCGCCAGCGGTTCGATCGCGACAAACTGGCGCGCTCGATCCAGATCGCCCTGCGTAAACGCCCGGTTCCGGAAGAGCGCGTCGAGAGGATCATCAACGGCATCGTACGGCAGCTCGAAAGCTCGGGCGCAAGCGAGATTCCCTCCGAGGTGATTGGCGAGATGGTGATGGACACCCTCGCCAATCTCGACCAGGTTGCCTATGTGCGGTTCGCGTCGGTCTACCGCAACTTCCGCGAAGCCAAGGACTTCGAGGACTTCGTGGGTCAGCTGAGTGGCCGAGACGAAGACTGATCCCGCCGATCTTGCTCATATGCGGGCGGCGCTGGGCTTGGCCCGGCGTGGCCTGGGCAATGTCTGGCCCAACCCGGCCGTCGGCTGCATCCTGATGCGGGACGGGCGGGTGGCGGGCCGGGGCTGGACCCAGCCGGGCGGCAGGCCCCATGCCGAGGCCGAGGCCCTTGGCCGGGCCGGGCAAAACGCGCGCGGCGCCACCGCCTATATCACCCTCGAGCCATGCAGCCACCAGGGCCAGACGGCGCCCTGCGTGGAGGCTTTGCTCGCGGCCGGCATCGCCCGCGCGGTGATCGCCTGCCAAGACCCCGATCCACGGGTCTCGGGCCGCGGCATCACGCGGCTCGGCGACGGCGGTGTCGAGGTGACGACCGGGCCGTGCGCGGCCGAGGCCGAAGAGGTCAACGCCGGATTCTTCCTGCGCGTGCGCGCGAACCGGCCCCTGGTCACGCTCAAGGTGGCGACGAGCCTGGACGGCCGTATCGCCCTCCATGACGGCGAGAGCAAGTGGATCACCGGCGAGACCGCCCGGGCCTGGGCGCACCGCCTGCGCGCCTGCCACGACGCGGTCATGGTCGGGATCGGCACGGCGCTGGCCGACGATCCGAAACTGACCTGCCGCCTGCCCGGGCTCGCCCATCGCTCGCCCGTGCGCGTCGTCGTCGACAGCCGCCTGCGTCTTCCCCTGTCGAGCCAGGTCGTGGCCGGCGCGCGGGAGCCGCCGACCTGGCTGATCACCCGGAGCGACGGCGACGAGCGGCGCCGCCGGGCCTATGCCAAGCGCGGCGTCGAGGTGATCGCGATCGACGCCGATGATCATCTCCCCATGCTCAAAGTGGTGCAGGAGCTCGGGCGGCGTGGCGTCACCCGCCTGCTGGTCGAGGGCGGAAGCCAAATCGCCGCCGCGCTTCTCCGCCAGGGCTTGGTTGACCGCCTCGCCTGGTTTCGGGCGCCGCGGCTCATCGGCGGCGACGGCGTTGCGGCGGCCGCCGCCTTCGGCGTCGACCGGCTCGAGGACATGGCGCGCTTCGAGCGCATCTCGGTCGTCCGCGCCGGCGAGGATATTCTGGAAACCTACCGGCGGAAACCTACCGGCGGCTGACCTAGGGCGGGCCCGCTGTCCGCCGCGACCGTCCCGGACGCCGCCGCCAACGAGAATTTGCAACAATGCCTCACCAACACGCCCTCATCCTTCTGCGCTTCATCATCGTCGGCGTCATCGCCGGCATATTCTCGGGCTGGTACTGGGGCGAGGCGATGGTTGAGATCGCCTGGCTCGGCAAACTGTTCCTGAACGCGCTCAAGATGATGATCATCCCGCTCATCTTGGCGGCGGTCATCAGCGGCGTCGCCGCTCTCGGGGACATCCGCAAGCTGGGCCGCACCGGCGGGATCACCCTGGTCTATTACCTCATCACCACGGCCATCGCGGTGTTGATCGGGCTGGTGATGGTCAACCTCATCCAGCCGGGGGTGGGCCTGAATATCGAATCGGCCGGGTTATCGGAAAGCATCGCGGCCAAGCAGGACATCGGTGTCAGCGACATCCTGCTTTCCATGGTTTCGCCCAACCTCGTGGCTTCCGCCGCGGAGATGCAACTCCTGCCGCTGATTCTCTTCGCCATCGTGTTTTCCGCCGCCCTCACGACGCTGGGAAGGACCGGCGAGCACGTCATTCTGTTTTTCAACGGCGTCAACCAAGCCATGATGAAGCTCGTCACCTGGCTCATGTACTTCGCGCCGGTGGGCATCTTCGCCCTGATCGCGGGCCGGCTGGGCCAGGCCGGCGGCGGGGACGCGTTTCTCAACGAAATTCAGGCGGTTGGCTTGTACATCGGAACCGTGCTCAGCGGCCTGGCCATCCATTTTGTCGTGCTCTTCTCGATCCTGTTTTTCATCGGAGGGCGAGGGACGGACTACCTGGTCGGGATGCTGCGCGCCCTCCTCACGGCCTTCGGCACGGCCAGCTCGTCGGCCACCCTGCCGCTCACCATGGAGTGCGCGCGGGAAAACAAGGTCGACGAACGCGCCGTCCGATTCGTCCTGCCACTGGGCAGCACGGTGAACATGGACGGCACGGCGCTCTACGAGGCCGTCGCCGTGATGTTCATCGCCCAGGCTTACGGGATAGAACTGGGGCTCGGGCCGCAGATCATCATCCTGGTGACGGCCACCATGGCCGCCATAGGCGCCGCCGGAATCCCCGAAGCCGGGCTGGTCACGATGGTGATCGTTTTAAACGCGGTGGGGCTGCCACTGGAAGGCATCGGGCTCCTGCTGTCCGTGGACTGGTTCCTCGACCGCTTCCGCACCTCAGTCAACGTGTGGGGTGATTCGGTCGGGGCGACGGTGGTTCACCGCTTTCTGCCTGGCGAGGGCAAGCACGGGATAGTGGAAACTGACCGCCGCCGGTCTTAAGTTTAAGGCTATGTTTACGGGAATCATCACCGATCTCGGCAACGTACGCGCGATTGAGCCCGGCGCCGACACCCGGTTCGTTTTCAACACCGGTTACGATACCGATGACATCGCCATCGGCGCCTCGATCGCCTGCTCCGGTGTCTGCCTGACCGCGGTCGACAAGGGGCCGGGATGGTTCGCGGTCGAGGCCTCGGCGGAGACCCTCGACCGGACAACGCTCGGCGGCTGGCGCGTCGGCTCGCCGGTCAACTTCGAACGGGCGCTCAAGCTGGGTGGCGAGCTCGGCGGCCATATGATGATGGGCCATGTGGACGACGTCGCCGAAATCGTGAGCCGCATCCCGGAGGGCGGCAGCCTGCGCTATGTTTTCGAGGTGCCCGAGGGGCTCCAGCGTTTCATCGCGCCCAAGGGGTCGATCGGGCTCGACGGCGTTTCGCTCACCGTGAACGAGGTGGACGGCGCGCGTTTCGGCGCTAACATCATCGATCACACCTGCGGCCACACGAGTTTCGGGAACGCGCGGATCGGTGACAAGGTGAACCTGGAAGTGGACGTCATCGCGCGCTATCTTGCGCGGCTTGTTGACAAGGAGCAGGCATGACCGATGAGCTATAAAGAAGTTGTCGCGCCCATCGAGGAGGCCATCGAGGAGGCCCGCAACGGCCGGATGATCATCGTGGTCGATGACGAAAACCGGGAGAACGAGGGCGACCTGGTCATCCCCGCCCAGATGGCGACCCCGGAGGTGATCAACTTCATGGCCAAGTACGGGCGCGGGCTGATCTGTCTGGCGCTGCCGCGGGAGCGAATCGAAAAACTCGGCCTGTCGCTCATGACCCCAGACAATCGGTCGCGCCATCAGACCGCGTTCACCGTGTCGATCGAGGCGCGCGAGGGCATCACCACCGGAATCTCCGCGCCCGACCGGGCCCGGACCATCGCCATCGCCATCGATCCCACGAAGGGCAAGGATGATATCGTCAGCCCCGGCCACGTCTTCCCCCTGATCGCCCGGGATGGCGGGGTCCTGGTGCGCGCCGGCCATACCGAGGCGGCCGTGGACGTCGCGCGCCTGGCCGGTTTCAATCCATCCGGTGTGATCTGTGAGATCATGAAGGACGACGGCACCATGGCGCGGCTGCCGGACCTTGTGGATTTCGCCAAGCTCCATGGCCTCAAGATTGCCACGATCGCCGATTTCATCGCCTACCGCCGCCGTCACGACCGCATCGTGGAACGCCTCGTCGAATCAGAGCTCGATAGCCGCTTTAGCGGGAAGTTCCACATGATCGTCTACGTCAACAAGGCGACCTACGCCGAACATGTGGCGCTGGTGAAAGGCGACATTGACGGACCCGGCCCGGTGCTCGTCCGGATGCATGCCTTCAATGTGCTTACCGACGTGCTCGGCGACCGCAGCGCCGGGCGCGGTTACGAGTTGCAGACCGCCATGCAGATGATCGGCGAGGAGGGCCGCGGCATCGTGGTGCTGATCCGCGAGCCGATGCCGACCAGTCTTTCCGACCGCGTCCGCGCGCAAGTGGGGGATCAGACCCAACCCGTCCCGGGACTCAGGGACTATGGCGTCGGGGCCCAGATTTTGCTCGATCTCGGCGTCAGGGACATGATCTTGTTGTCGAACACCAAGCGAGCCATCGTCGGACTCGAGGGCTATGGGCTTAGCGTGGTCGAACGGCGGCCGATACCGCCCCCGAAGGGTTAGATGGCGACGGCCCCTCACGTCATGATCGTCGAGGCGCGATACTACGAAGAGATTGTCGACGAACTGGTGCGCGGCGCGGTCCAGGCGCTGGAAGGGGCGGGCGCCACGTACGAGCGGTTCACCGTGCCGGGCGCCTTCGAGATTCCGGCCGCCATCCGCTTTGCCATCCGCGCGCGGGATTCCGACCCGGCAGGTTCCACGGCAGGTTCGCGGTTCGACGCCTACCTGGCCCTTGGCTGCGTGATTCGCGGGGAGACCAGCCACTACGATTATATCTGCCGGGAAAGCGCCCGCGCGCTGCAGGATCTGGCATGCCAGCACAGCCTGGCCCTGGGTTACGGCATCTTGACCGTGGAAAACCGGGAACAAGCCCGGGTCCGGGCCGCCGTGGATGAGAGAAACAAAGGCGGCGAGGCGGCGCGCGCCTGTCTGCGTATGGTCGAGCTGAAGCGCCACTTCCATCTCTTTCCCGGATAACCGGGGGGTTGACGGCGATGGCCGGCGGCACCCGGAAGGCTTCGGCCACGGCACGGCGCCGGGCCGCGCGTCTGGCGGCGGTGCAGGCGCTGTACCAGATCGAGCTGACCTCCGACCCGGCCGACGCGGTGGCGCGGAAATTCCTCGAACATCGACTCGGCCGGGAGCGCGATGACGAGATCGAGGCCGATCAGAGCCTGTTCGCCGATATCGTGCAGGGCGTGGCGTCGCGGCGCCGGGAGCTCGACGCGTTGATCGCCTCGGTCCTGGTTGAGGGTTGGACGGTCGAGCGGCTGGAACTGGTCCTCAAGCTGATTCTGAGAGCCGGCGCCTACGAGCTTCAGGCTCGGCCCGACGTGCCGGCGCGGGTCTGCATCACCGAATATGTCGACCTCGCCCACGCGTTCTTTGACGGCAAGGAGCCCGGTCTCACGAACGGCGTGCTCGACCATCTGGCGCGTATGCTTCGGCCGGACGAGATGGGATTGTTGAAGCGTGAGCGGCAGAAAACCACCGGGTGAGTTCGCGCTCATCGCGCGCTACTTCGCACCGCTTGCCAAAGGCTATCCCGGCGCCCTGGATCTCACCGACGACGCCGCGCTGGTCGAGGTCGATCCGGGCTGCCGGCTGGTCGTGACCGCGGACGCATTGGTGGCCGGCGTCCATTTCCTCGCCGACGATCCGCCCGATCTGGTTGCCAAGAAGGCGCTCCGGGTCAGCCTCTCCGATCTTGCCGCCATGGGTGCGCGCCCGTTCGCCTACATGTTGACCGTGGTCCTGCCGACCGATACGGCCGCCGACTGGCTCGAGCGCTTTGTCGCCGGATTGGCGGCGGACCAGGAGACGTTCGGCCTCTCGCTCATCGGCGGCGACACGGTTGCCGCCGCCGGGCCGGTGAGCCTGTCGGTGACCGCCCTGGGACAGGTCCCGGTGGGCGCGGAGCTTCGTCGCTCGGCGGCGCAGGCCGGAGACGCCGTGTTTATCTCCGGCACCGTTGGCGACGCCGCCCTCGGGCTCCGGATCCTGCGCGGAGAGGTGGGCGGGCTGGCGTCCGCCGAGCGCGACCACCTGGTCCGGCGCTATCGGCTACCCGAGCCGCGCCTGAACTTGGGAAGCCGTCTCGCCGGCCTCGCCCGGGCGGCGATCGATGTCTCCGACGGGCTTGTCGCCGATCTCGGTCACATCTGCACCGCTTCGGGCCTGGCGGCCGTGATCGAAGCCGCGCAACTTCCCCTGTCGGCCGCCGCGCGGACTGCGCTGGAGCGGGATCCAGGGCTCATGAAGGTGGTGCTCACCGGCGGCGACGACAACGAGTTGCTGTTCACCGTTCCCGAAGACGACAGGGACAGGGTGCGGGCGCTCGCCGACGAGATCGGACTGAAGCTGACCCAAATCGGCGGCATCGTCGAGGGGTCCGGCGTCAAGGTCGTCGATGAAGCCGGGGCGGAGATCGCTCTCGGGCAAGGCGGCTGGCGGCACTTCTGAATCGCGGCGCCCTTAGCCTTCGCACGAGCTTCACCAACTGAGGAAGAAACAGTCGGTCGCCCAAAGCAGTCGGCGCCCGCGGCCACGGCCTTGAGGAGTTCCCGGAGCCGTTGGCTCCCGTCTCGCTAACGCGCCAAGCTTAGGGGCGCCGCCCCGGGCCACGCATTGGTTGCGTTCGGCTGCGGGTTCTGGCATTTTCCGCGCGCCTTTCCCACCGCTTAGACAGCGGAACCTGGGCGTCCTTCCGGCCAGGGTCCTTGGCGCGTAGTTTCAAAGGGGTCTCCGTTGATGTCCGAATGGTCCTGGTTCATTCTGGCCTCAGGCGTGCTGGCGCTCCTCTACGGGGCGGTCGCCAGCCGTCAGGTTCTGGCGGCGAGCGCCGGCTCGGAACGCATGCAGGAGATCGCCGCCGCGATTCAGGAGGGCGCGCGCGCCTATCTCAACCGCCAGTACCGGACCATCGCGCTGGTCGGCATCGCGATCGGCGTGCTGCTCGGAATCCTGTTGGGACTCTACGTCGCCGTCGGCTACTTCATCGGCGCGATCCTGTCCGCCGCCGCCGGCTATATCGGCATGAACGTGTCGGTGCGGGCCAATGTGCGGACCGCGGAGGCCGCCCGCTCCGGCTTGAAACCGGCGCTCGCCATCTCCTTCAAGGCGGGCACCGTGACCGGCATGCTGGTGGTCGGCCTCGGCTTGCTGGGCGTTTCCGCGTATTACATGATCCTGCGCGGCCTCGGGATGGAGCTGCGCCCGATCCTCGAGGCGCTGATGGCGCTGGGCTTCGGCGGTTCGCTGATCTCGATCTTCGCCCGCCTGGGCGGCGGCATCTTCACCAAGGGGGCGGATGTGGGCGCCGACCTGGTCGGCAAGATCGAGGCCGGCATTCCCGAGGACGATCCGCGCAACCCGGCGGTGATCGCCGACAACGTCGGCGACAATGTCGGCGACTGCGCCGGCATGGCCGCCGACCTGTTCGAGACCTACGCCGTGACCATGGTCGTGACCATGCTGCTCGCGGCCCTGTTCTTTGAGGGCGCCCTTCAGGAAAAAATGATGCTCTATCCGCTGGCGATCGGGGCGGTGTGCATCATCGGCTCGATCGTGGGGATCTTCTTCGTCCGCCTCGGCGCCGACGAAAAGATCATGAAGGCGCTGTACAAGGGATTCATCGCCAGCGCCGCGATCTCGGCGGTGCTGGTCGCCTTCGTGACCTGGAACATGCTGGGCTTCACCGACGAATACCGGATCGGCGAGCGGGTCTTTCAGGGACGCCACCTGTTGTACTGCGGGCTGGTCGGCCTCGCCGTCACCGGCCTTTTGATCTGGATCACCGAGTACTACACCGGCACCCACCACCGTCCGGTGAGAAGCATCGCCCAGTCGTCGACCACCGGGCATGCCACCAACATCATCCAAGGCCTGGCGGTGTCGATGGAGGCAACCGCCCTGCCGGTGATCGTGATCTCAGCCGGCATCATCGTCGCCTATCTCAATGCCGGCCTGTTCGGCATTGCCATCGCCGCCACGACCATGCTGGCGCTGGCCGGCGTGGTGGTCGCGCTCGACGCTTACGGCCCGGTGACGGACAACGCGGGCGGCATCGCCAAGATGGCGGATATGCCCGAGGACGTCCGCAACATCACCGACGCGCTCGACACCGTGGGCAACACCACCAAGGCGGTGACCAAGGGCTATGCCATCGGCTCGGCCGGCTTCGCCGCCCTGGTGCTGTTCGGCGCCTATACCGAGGACCTCAAGCATTACTTTCCGGAGGTCGAGACCACGTTCCGCCTGCAGGACCCCTTTGTCGTGATCGGTTTGTTCATCGGGGGGCTGTTGCCCTACCTGTTCAGCTCGCTCGCGATGAGGGCGGTCGGCCGTGCCGGCGGCCTGGTGGTGTTGGAGGTGCGCCGTCAGTTCAGGGAGATTAAGGGAATCATGGAGGGCACCGCCAAGCCCGAATACGGCCGTGCCGTCGATCTTTTGACCAGGTTGGCGATCAAGGAAATGATCGTGCCGTCGATGCTGCCGGTGCTGGCGCCGCCCGTTCTCTACGTCATCGTTCGCGTGATCGCCGGCCAGGCCGCCGCCTTCACGGCGGTCGGCGCCATGTTGCTGGGCGCCATCGTCACCGGTCTGTTCGTCGCCATCTCGATGACCTCGGGCGGCGGCGCCTGGGACAACGCCAAGAAGCTCATCGAGGATGGCAGCCATGGGGGCAAGGGATCGGAGGCGCACAAGGCCGCGGTCACCGGCGATACGGTGGGCGATCCCTACAAGGACACCGCCGGTCCGGCCATCAACCCGATGATCAAGATTATCAACATCGTTGCCATTCTGGGTCTGGCCATCCTGGCGGCGTAATCCACGGGATCATTCGCCGCCCGATAAGGCGCGACGGGTGGACGCCGGGCCTTGACGGGTGAACTTGGGGCGCGCCGCGGGCGGGCGCTATCTGTTAAAGGGATCTCTGGTGTAGAAGTTGCCGAAATTGTCGATGAGCTGCTGGAAAAAGGTCAGCTCCCTGCCTCTGGTGGGCGTGGTCCGGTCGATCATCTCGAGCGTCTGGCCGTCCTCAAGGTTGTAATGGCGGATATTCTTGACGAGTCCCCCGTCGTCGAACTCGATGATGACAACCTGCTGATCGAGGATTTCCGGCTCGAAGAAAGCAAAGCTCTTGGTCTGTTTGCTGATGTAGTACCAAGTCTTGTTGTCGAAGGTGGCGATGCTCGACGGCGTGCCCAGGAGATCGATGACCTCCTCCTCGCTGTATATGCCCGGCTGGATTTCGGCGAGCAGCTCGGGATCCGGGAGGTTGCCACGCGTTTCGACCGGCAGTGAACAGGCGGCAAGCATCCCGGTGATCGCGCCCACGGCTAG
Organism: Pseudomonadota bacterium; assembly: GCA_022571365.1. Classification (GTDB taxonomy): domain Bacteria; phylum Pseudomonadota; class Alphaproteobacteria; genus JACZXZ01. Next base: position 90,285 of record JACZXZ010000001.1, read on the forward strand.
GAATATGGTAAGATGGCTGGTCCGGTTTGACATCGGCCGACGATTCACAACTCCATCCTGTTTGATCCGTCGCCGGTTTGAAGCCGGTTCATCAAACGCCCATGTCTTGGCGAACGAACATGGCACCGATGGCCAAGACCTGTCAACCAGACCGTGCCCGGAAAACCCGGTGAGTCTGAGGAGCTTTTTCCGCCGCTCGACCGTTAAGGAAAGCGCCCACAAGCTGTATCTGAAGCTGGTCGGTCAGGCGCGCCGGCCGGAGTTCTATACGAGCTGCGGGGTGCCGGACACGCTGGACGGCCGGTTTGACATGATCGTGCTCCACGCTTTCCTGTTGATGGCTCGGTTGAAGCGCGACCGCGACGAGGCCGCGCCTCTGCGCCAGGCTCTGTTCGACGTCATGTTCGCCGACATGGACCGGAGTTTGCGCGAGATGGGGGTCGGCGATCTCGGCGTCGGCCGACGGGTCAAGGCCATGGTCAGGGGCTTCTATGGCCGTCTCGCCGCCTACGAATCGAGCCTCTCCGCCGACGATGATACCGCGCTCGCGGCGGCGCTCAGGCGCAATTTGTATGGCACCGTCCAGCCTGAGATCGCACATCCCGCCCGGATGGCTCATTATGTCCGGCGCGAGGCCGCATCGCTTGCCCGCCAGGACCTCGAGGATCTACTTGCGGGGCAGGTCACGTTTGGGCCGCCGCCGGCCGGAACTTAAGCGCGCCCGGCCGTGAGTCGCCCACACCAGGCGTTGCCGTTGACCGGTTCCGCCCGGGGCTTGTATGCTTGGCTCGGACCACAGGGACGAGTCGTTCCAGAGAGACTCGACGGCGCGACCCTTCTGGTCAAGCGCTTGCACGGTGAAAAACATGCTCGATCGGCAAGCTGCATTTTCACGCATCATCGCCACCGACGGCCTGGATGCGAGCGGCGTGGTGCATGAAATCGAGGCCAGCGTCGATGAGCGGACGGCTCTTGCCCGGCGTTTCGGGCTCAAGTCGCTCGACGGCTTGACCGCTACCGTGCAGCTTAAACCCGTTGGCGGCGGGATGGTGCGAGTCGACGGCAGATTCATGGCCGACGTCGTGCAGACCTGTGTGGTTACCCTGGAGCCCATTGCCGCCCATATCGCGGACTCCTTTACGGTCGACTATTCCCCCGAGGTCGAAGACGGCTCGCACCGGGAGGTGATTATCGCACCGGACGCCGAGGACCCGCCGGAGCCGCTCGTCGACCGGAAGATCGATATCGGCGAGGCCGTCGCGCAACACCTGGCTCTGGTGCTGGATTCCTATCCGCGGGCGCCGGGGGCGACGATCGGGCCCACCGTGGGTGATCGGAGCGCAAAACCGGACAGCGCCGATGCATCCGGGCCATTCTCCGCCCTGGCGGCGCTGAAGAATCGACAGGGCTAGGCTGGCAAGCCGCTTGTCGCGGATCGGATTTTTCGTTAAGTAACTCAATTACAACCTCCGCCCGATCACGACTTCCACCTGAGGCACAGAGAGATGGCGGTTCCGAAGAAGAAAGTATCCATATCGCGCCGGAAGAAGCGCCGTTCGCATCACGCGCTCAGGCCGGCGGCCCACGTGGAATGTTCCAATTGCGGCGAGTTGAAGAGACCTCATCACCTGTGTCCCGCATGTGGTTATTATAATGGCCGCGAGATCATCAAGGCGGGGGGCGCTTGACCCTTCGATGGGCTTTCGGGAGCTGAGCGCTTGAGTGGACAGATCACCATCGCGCTCGACGCCATGGGCGGCGCCCGTGCGCCCGCCACGGTGGTTCGGGGGGCCAATATCGCGCTCAGGCGTTTTCCCCAGACGCAGTTCATGCTGTTTGGCGACCAGTCTCAGCTGCAGCGGCTCTTGAAGCGGCGGCGAAGGCTCAGGAAGGCATGCACCATTCACCACACCGAGGAAGTGGTGAGAGACGATGCCAAGCCATCGGTGGCGCTCAGGACCGGGCACCGGACGAGCATGCGGCTTGCCATTGACGCGGTGGGTGACGGCGCCGCCGACGGCGTGGTTTCGGCCGGCAACACCGGCGCCCTCATGGCCATGGCGAAATACGTGCTTAAAACCTTGCCCGGCATCGACCGCCCGGCCATCGCCACGTTCTTCCCCACCAGCCGAGGGGAGAGCGTCATGCTCGACCTCGGCGCCAACGTCGACAGCGATGCCGAGAATCTGGTCCAGTTCGCCGTCATGGGCGAGGTGTTCGCCCGCAGCGTCCTGGGCCTCATTCAGCCGACCGTCGGCCTGTTGAATGTCGGGGCCGAAGACGTGAAAGGTCGTGAGGCGGTGAAGACGGCGAGCGCCGTGTTGCGCGACAGCGACCTGCCGATCGAGTTTCATGGCTTCATCGAGGGCGACGACATTACCGCCGGCACCGTCGACGTCATCGTCACGGACGGGTTTACCGGCAATATCGCGATCAAAACCGCGGAGGGGACGGCACGCCTCTACACCGAATTCTTGCGCCAGGCGTTCAAAAGCTCACCGTTCGCCCGGCTCGGTTACCTGCTGGCGCGGCGGGCGCTCAAGAAGTTACGGGCGCAGGTCGACCCCCGCGGCTATAACGGCGCCATGTTCCTGGGCTTGAACGGCATTGCGGTCAAAAGCCACGGCAGCACCGATGCGCTGGGCTTGGCCAACGCGATCGGCGTGGCCATCGACATGGCGAAGGGCGGGATCAACGAGAAGATCAAGGAGGAATTTCAGCGCTTAGCCCTGGCCCGCGAGAACAAGTGGCGGGCGGTGTCGTAATAGTGCATCGGTCCCGAATCATCGGCTGCGGCGCTTACCTGCCCGAGCGCATTATGACCAACCACGAGCTCGCGCGCATGGTCGAGACCTCCCACGAATGGATCGTCTCGCGCACGGGCATATGCCAGCGTCACATCGCCGCGGAAGACGAGTGCACGTCGGACCTGGCGCTCAAGGCGGCGCAGGCAGCGATGGACGACGCGGGTATCACGGCGGACGACATCGATCTCATCGTGCTGGCGACGACGACCCCCGACCAGACCTTCCCGGCCACGGCGACCCAGGTCCAGGCCAAGTTGAACATGACCCGCGGCGCCGCCTTCGACGTGCAGGCGGTCTGCGCCGGCTTCCTCTACGCCCTTGCGATTGCCGACAATTTCCTGACGGCGGGCCAGGCCGAGACCGTGCTGGTGATCGGCTCGGAAACTTACTCGCGCATCCTCGACTGGCAGGATCGGAGGACCTGCATCCTGTTCGGTGACGGGGCCGGCGCGGTGATGCTGCGCAGGGCCGACGGCAACGGCAACAGCAACGACCGCGGCGTGCTGTCGACCCATCTGCATTCGGACGGCCGTCTCCATGACCTGCTCTATGTCGACGGCGGGCCGTCCTCGACCCAGACGGCGGGCCATGTGCGCATGGCCGGGCGCGAGGTGTTCCGTCACGCCGTGATCAAGCTGACCGAAGCGGTGGAGGAGGCGCTCGAGGCAAATGACCTCACCGCCAAGGACATCGACTGGCTGGTTCCCCACCAGGCCAACAAGCGGATCATCGACGGCATGGCGCGCAAGCTCGGTCTGGCGCCGGAGCAGGTGGTGCTGACCATCGACCGGCACGCCAACACCTCGGCCGCCTCGATCCCCCTGGCGCTGTGCGAAGCCGTGCGCGACGGGCGCATCAAGCCGGGCCATCTGATCCTGATGGAGGCTATCGGCGGGGGCTTGAGCTGGGGGTCGAGCCTGGTGCGTTGGTGAGGGCGGGTCCAGGCGTTTCCGCGGCAAGGGCCGAGGGCCGTCTATGTATATAATTGACGGGGTTAGTTGCTGACGTTACGATTCAGCTTCAACAATAATAAGGAATAATAAAGGAGGAGCGACATGGCCGGAAAGACGGTCACCCGGGCGGATCTGAGCGAGGCGGTTTATCAGGAGGTTGGCCTGTCGCGCAACGAATCGGCGGACCTCGTGGAGTCGATTCTGAAAGAGATTTCCGACGCCCTCATCCGCGGCGAAGGGGTCAAGGTCTCCTCGTTCGGCAGCTTCTCCGTGCGCCAGAAGGGACGGCGCATCGGCCGCAACCCGAAGACCGGTGAAGAAGTGCCCATTTTGCCTCGTCGGGTGCTTGTCTTCCGCGCTTCCCACGTGCTCAAGAACCGCATTAACGACACCCTTACCGATACCGCCGGGGCCGCTTCCTGACCATGGCGTCTGCGTCCCGCCAAACAGGTCCCTCCCGGCGCGCCCCCAAGTCGGCCGCCGCCTTCCGCACGATCAGCGAGGTTGCCGCCGGGCTCGACGTCCCCCAGCATGTCCTGCGCTTCTGGGAAGGAAAGTTTCCCCAGGTAAGGCCCCTGAAACGCGGCGGTGGCCGGCGCTATTACCGTCCCGAGGACGTGGCGTTGCTGCGCCGCATTCGCGAGCTGTTGCACCACGACGGCTATACGATCAGAGGGGTGCAGAAACTGCTCAAAGAGGGCGCGGTCAAGGCGGCGCCCGGGCCGGTTGGCGACAAGCCTCCTGGGTCCGCCGGGAGCGAGGCTCTTCCTGCGGGCGCCGGGGGAGAGCACAGGGCGGGACGCGGGCTCGATGCGCGGCAACGCGGCGAGCTCAAGGGACTGTTGGCGGAGCTTGGTGAGCTGCGCGATCTATTGCGCCGCGAGATCGATTGACCGCGGCGTTGCCTCGCGGGTATCGCGCGGTTTTATAGTCCGCGGTCGGGACTCTAGGGTGGCGTGAGTGTGACGCGAAACGGCCCGAATTGTCCCGTTCGTTCCCAAATTCTCCCATTTCGCCGATTCCCGCGGCCTTGTCAAACGGCCTGGAAACCCTTAGTCTCCGGGCCATCGGAGCGTGGCGCAGGCAGGTAGCGCACTTGACTGGGGGTCAAGGGGTCGCCGGTTCAAATCCGGCCGCTCCGACCATTTTTTGCAAAGGCTTAGCGCGGTCCTTCGGGGCCGCGTTTCCTCATGGATGGCGTTGCTACCCGAAATATGGCAAAACTGGCTCCATGCCGACCGGCCCGCTGGCGCGCGGGAATGCCACCAAACCGGGCTTCGTTGCCTTCGAGCAAAAGCTTGCCGACCTGCTCCTTAGAGTATGCGGCCTGCGCGCGGGGGTGGCTGAAAGCCAGCCGGGCGTGCCCCGCTCGACCTCTTCGTATTCGGGTTAATCGTATCGACGGCTGGCCGAGGTGATAATGGTAGCATTGGTCAATTAGGTGTTGGCAGTATAGGTGAGAGCTGGAACGAGAATCATGATCGGAAAGGTCAATCGTAAAGCGCGTTCCAGGCAGGGCGGCGGCACTGCCTTCATTGCTTGTGCGATCGCGGCGATTCTATTTGCGGCCACGCCGGCCCACTCGGCAACGGAAGACGTCACCTACACGCCCGACGTCAGCTTCACGCTGCTAACCGGCATCGCAGAGGGCAAGCTAGTCTATATAGGTCGGGGCGGTGAAATCGACGGGATCGTCAATCCGACCTTGCGGGTTCGTGAAGACGCCGTGGTGCAGATTACATTGATCAACGGCGAGGGCGCGGAGCACGACATCGTATTTCCCGATTTCAAGGCGGCTTCCGAGCGGATCGTCGCCCCAGGCGCGAGCAGTACGATCGTGTTCCGCGTCGGCAGCGCGGGATCGTACGTATATTTCTGCGCCGTGCCCGGCCACCGTGAGGCGGGCATGGAAGGAAATATGGTGGTTGAGGAGGCCAAGGCCGAAAAAGCCCCTGAGGCCATCAGCGTCGTTCGCGCCCCAACCGATCTCCCTCCGCCGATTGGGGATCGCCCTCCCACCACGGTGCGATACGAGCTGGAGACCGTGGAGATGGAGGCCCGGCTGATGGACGGGACGACGTACACCTACTGGACGTTCAACCGCACCGTCCCTGGCCCGTTCCTACGCGTCCGCGTCGGCGATACGGTCGAGGTGAGATTGAAGAATGACCCGGACAGCATGATGATCCACTCGATCGATCTTCACGCCGTCAACGGCCCTGGTGGCGGTGCGACCCTCACGCAGGTGTGGCCGGGCGAAGAGAGGGTCTTCACCTTCACGGCCCTGAACCCGGGCCTTTACGTTTATCACTGCGCGACGCCGATGGTAGCTCACCACATCGCGAACGGCATGTATGGTCTGATCCTGGTCGAGCCCGAGGGCGGTCTGGCGCCCGTCGACCGCGAGTTCTACGTCATGCAGGGCGAGATATACACCGAAGCCGCGTTCGCCATGCACGGCCACCAGGAATTCAGCGTCGAAAAGCTGCTCGACGAAAGCCCTGAGTATTTCGTTTTTAACGGGTCGGTCGGGGCGCTCACCGAGGCGCATCCGTTGCGCGCCGAAGTCGGCGACATCGTACGCATCTTCTTTGGGGTCGGTGGGCCTAATTTCACCTCGTCCTTCCACTTGATCGGCGAGATTTTCGACCGGGTCTACGAATGGGGAGGCCTCCAGTCTCCTCCTGCCAGCGGGGTGTCGACGATATCGGTGCCACCGGGAGGTGCCGCGATGGTCGAATTCAAGCTCGACGTGCCCGGAAGGTACCTCCTGGTCGACCACGCGCTCTCCCGTTTGGAACGCGGTCTTGTCGGCTATCTCCAGGCGGATGGGCGTTTGGACCCTGCGATTTACCACCAGGGACCCGCGCAATAGCAGCGGCCGAAGGCAAGCGGACCTTGGTCAACACACCGCCTTCGGGGCCGCGTTTCTGCCTCCTTCCACCCATCGCTGTCCAACTCGCCATGGGGAAAGCGGCGAGGCCGTCATGCGCCCCGTCTCGAGGCAGCCACAATCGAACTCAGGCCCCGGGGGTGCGGAGGGCTCACACCTAGAAGCGAATGCCGTAGCGAATGCCCAGGGTGTCTTGGCCGTGATTTCGGTCGCACAGGTCGGCGTTGGAGATATGGTCGAGCATGAGCGAGATGCTGTGGCGCGCGCCAACAATCACACCCACCGAAATCGATTCCCGAAACAGAAGACGGCAACCAAGATCGTTTCTGCCCGCCGTATTCGAATTGCGCTTGCCATTGTGCACCGTTCCGCCGAACGTTAGCTCCGCGAAAAAGCTCTCGTAGATGTCGGCGGTCCAGCTGAGTCCAAAGTACAATTGGCTGGTGTTGCCGCTGGTGTTGGCGGACACGCCGAGGTGAGGGCGCGGGGAGAACACGAAACTCAGGAATTCGGGTGACGTAAACAGGACCTCGGCGTTGATGTCGGCCCCGCCCTCGGTATGCGAGGTGATCAGCCCGGCATCGTGATAGAGGACTCCGCCTCGGGCCTCCGACAAGATTCCAGCCAAGCCCGGATTGTCGGGAGCATGGATAGCCGCGTCGGCCAGGGCCTGACGCGGTTGAGGCAGGACAGCCATCAACAGGCCCACTAGGGCCAATATATATCGGAAAAATGGCATTCTTGTCCCCCCTTTGGTATTGGCAAGTATAGCTGCACAATTGTCGGCATCACAAGCTCAGATTTCGCTTGACCTTGTTCGAATTGAATGATTCGCGTGTCAAAATACAGATCGAGCAGGCGGCGAATGACAATTCTAAATGACAATTCCACTAGGGCGGGAAGCCCAGCTTCACGGTTCCGACCGCCGCCATGGCCGCTTCCGATTGCGACGGAGACGAGGGCCCGCTCGCCGCAAGGAATGTTATGATCCGGGATTTCCCAGATGATTCCTCCCACCCATCGCGGTCCAACTCGCCATGGGGGAAGCGTCGCATCCGCCATGTATGTTTTGCTATAAGGAAGCCATGGCGCGGCGGCTTTCACGATTCCTCGCCGTTCTTGCGCTGCCGGACTCGTCCCAAGACGCTGCTCGTGCTATGTTTGTTGATAACCAGCGGGAGTCGTCTGGGAAATCTGGGATAGAATAGGGAGACGCGGGAGCTCTCGGGGATGGCTAGCATTTCGGCGCGGCGAAAGTTTCTCCTGGTCCTGATCAAGCCGTCGCACTACGACGACGATGGCTACGTGATCCAGTGGTGGAAGGCCTGGATCCCGTCGAATTCCCTTGCCGCGCTCTATGGTCTCGCGCTCGATATGATCGAGCGCAAAGTCTTCGGCGACGAGATCGAGATCGTCCTGGAGGCTTACGACGAGATGAACACCCTGATCCCCTTCCGGAAGCTCCTCCGCCTGTTCCGTAACAACGACAACTTCGGGCTGGTGTGCCTGACCGGCGTGCAGTCGAACCAGTTTCCGCGCGCCATGGACATCGCACGCCGGTTCCGCGAGGCCGGCGTGCCGGTGGCGGTGGGCGGCTTCCATGTCTCCGGCTGCCTGGCCATGCTGGACGAATTGCCCCCCGATCTGAAGCAAGCCCAGGAAATGGGAATCAGCTTCTTTGCGGGCGAAGCGGAGGAGCGCCTGGAGGATTTCCTGCGCGACGCCATCACGGGACGCCTCGAGCCGGTCTACAACTACCTGAACGACCTGCCGGGGTTGGAGGGCCAGGTCGTTCCCTTCCTGCCCGAGCGGCTCCTGCGCGGCTACGACGGCATCATCTCCAGCTTCGACGCCGGGCGCGGCTGTCCCTTCCAGTGCAGCTTCTGCACCATCATCAACGTCCAGGGCCGCAAGTCACGCTATCGCTCGGCCGACGATATCGAGCGCATCATTCGGGCCAATGCCGCCCAGGGCGTGACCAAGTACTTCATCACCGACGACAATTTTGCCCGCAACCGGAACTGGGAGGCGATTTTCGACCGCATGATCGAACTGCGGGAAGAGGAGGGCATCGGCATCCATTTCCTGATTCAGGTCGATACGCTCTGTCACAAGATCCCGAATTTCGTGGAAAAGGCCGCGCGCGCCGGATGTACGCACGCCTTTATCGGCCTCGAGAACATCGATCCCGAGAACCTGCTGGCGGCCAAGAAGAAGCAGAACAAGATCACCGAGTACCGGCGCATGTTCCAGGATTGGCGCGCGGCGGGGGTCATGACCTATGCCGGCTATATCATCGGCTTCCCGGTCGATACGCCCGAATCCCTGGCCCGGCACATGGAGATCATCAAAAAGGAGCTCCCGGTCGATATCATCGAGTTCACCATCCTCACGCCGCTGCCGGGTTCGGAGGACCACAAGAACCTCCACGACCAGGGCGTCCCGATGGATGCGGACATGAACCGCTACGACCTGGAGCACCCGACCACGGACCACCCCCTGATGAGCCGTGAGACCCTGCAGAACTTCTACCGCCAAATCTGGGACCTCTACTACACGGACGAGCACGTGGAAACGCTGATGCGCCGGGCCATGGGCTACGGCATCAAGCCGGTGCGCGTCTGGCAGAACGTTCTCGAGGTCTATGGAGTCATGCGCTTCGAAGTGTTGCATCCGCAACAGGGCGGCTTCTTCCGCCGCAAGGCGCGGACCCAGCGGCGCCCTGGATACCCCATCGAATCTCCACTTGTTTTCTACCCGAAGCGCGTCTGGCAGACCCTGGCGACCTATATCCCCTGGGGCGTTTACGCCTGGAAGCTCCATCGCATGCGCAAGCGCATCCAGAAGGACGAAACGGCCCGGACTTACAGGGACTTTTCCATGACTCCGGTGGAGGACGCGGAGCACGAGGCGCTGGAAATGTTCGAGTTGAACGAGGCGACCAAAGCGATGGTGGCCAAGGCCCAGGCCGAGGTGGCCGCCCGCGAGGCGCACAAGATCCGGACTGCCCCGGCCGCGGCGGCGGAGTGACGCCGTCTCGTCGGCTATCTCCAGGCGGATGGCCGTTTAGACCCTGCGATTTACCACCAGGGACCCGCGCAATAGCAGCGGCCGAAGCAGCGGACCTTGGTCAACACACCGCCTTCGGGGCCGCGCCCCCACTTCCTCCCACCCGTCGCTGTCCAACTCGCCATGAGGAAAGCGTCAAGACCGTCATGTGCGTTTTGCTATAAGGGAGCCATTATGCGGCGGCTTTCAGGATTCCTCGCCGTTCTTGCGCTGACGGGCTTGGCGGCAGGCGCCTGTTCCCTGCGCCCGTTCCCGACATCCTCGCCAACAGCGCTTGAGAAAGCGCTTCAGGACTCGCCCGCGGCGCCCATTTCGGTTTGCTACAGCAAGGCGACGACCACCCCGGAAGAGATCATCAAGGCCGTCACCAAGAGTTGTGCGGGGCCCGACGCGCGTCTGGTCTTCTATGGCCAGGACGGCCTACCCAACGAATGCCCGCTCCTCCAACCGGCCCGGGCGACGTTCCTGTGCGTCGCGCAATAATCGCGGGTGGGTCACGAGGCCTCGACGCGATAGCAGCCCGTTCGGGCGGTTTGCCGCAAGCCGCAGACCCGCCTGCGCCGCTTTTGCTTTCCTGAGCTAGAACCGGTAGGCGAGCTCGAGGCCGACGGTGTCCGTGCTCGCAACCGGCAGCAGGGTGAACCCCTGGTCGTTGTGGAACGGGTTTTCCTCGTAGACGAATTTGCCGATGAAGTAGCCCAGCGCCGCGCCCAGGAACAGGTCGGAGGCCCAGTGCTTGTTGTCGTTGATGCGCGCTAAGGACGCCAGGGTCGCAAACGTGTAGGCACCCACCCGGATGGCAACGCTGTGCTGGTATTCGGAGGCGACCACGGAGGCGATCGCGAAGGCGTGGGTGGCGTGGCCGGAGGGGAAGGATTTTCCGCCACCGGGGCCTTCGAAGTCGTCATTGTCCAGGCTCTGGTTCGGTCGCGCGCGTCCCGACAGCCGTTTTATGCCCTCGGTCAGGCCGGCCGCCAGAAGAAAGCTTTCCGCGCTTAGGAGCGCGGTTTCTTGGAGCCGTGCTCCTTCGACGGTGTCCTTGAGGCCGTATCGGAGGAACCCGCCGGCGACGTAGGCCACCGGCAACGCCGGGGCGATCCACGCCCGGTCGCCGAAGGCCTGGAAGATGTTCGCGGCCTCGTCGGTGCCGCCGCTTTTCAGGTCATCCTGCCAGAAGTCCTTTATCTCCTCGTCGAGCAGGAAGAAGCCCCCGGTCACGACCCCGACGAAGCCGGCGTCGACCCAGTCCCGCCCGTCCCAACGGAGCGGCGAAGTCAGGATCTTGGCCCCGTCCTCGATATACTCCAGCCAATAGTCGGCCCGGAATATGGAGTAGGAGGTCCGGGCATACCTGGAATCGGAACCCGCCGCGCTGGCCTGCGCCGGCGCCGGCGAGTCCTGCCCACTCGTCTGCGCCGCCACGGGAACCGAGGCAAACGCCAGGCATGCGAAGACGATCAATCCGGTTCGGGATGAATTTCCGTTCATATGGTTTCGCGTGGCCGGCCGCGGGCTCCCCTCCGCGTGCGGCGTTTGACTCCCCCCTGGTTCGCCTAGGCACCTACAATAGCCCGAGGAAATCGCCTGTGGCCAGCCCTCCGCCTGAATCGCGGACGGCGCCCGCGATGGCCGCCGCCCCTGGAATCACTCCGGCTGCCGGCAAGACCGAAGATTATCGCAAGGCCAAGCCCACGACCAGCCGGCCGCCGAACGCCGCCCGGGAGTCGCTTACGCCATGCTCCTGGGAATGCCCGAGGGGGCCGGTGTCAGCTCTCGGTAAGCAAGGCCCGGCCGGCGCCGGTCAGCTTGCAGACCAGCCAGTCCGGCTTGATCGGGTTCGAGAACCAGGGCTCGGCCCAGCCCTGCTCGAGACAGCTGCGGATGGTGCGGGAATCGATGCGTTTGCCTTCCCGGTCGAACAGGGGCAGCTTGTCGCCCGGCTGGCCGAGCCCGCGGACAAGCCAGCCGCGCTGCGCGGCGGTCGGCCTAGCCCGTGCCCTGGCCCCTCCCGGGAGTCGCAACGCTATGACGTCGGCTCCGGCCATGGGTCTTTTAAGTCCGGTTTTTGATCCGATCCTTAAATCCGGTCTTTAACTCTCCAGCGCACGATGACGCGGCCGCCATCCTAGGCTAGATTGCGCGTTACGCCAAGGTGGGTGTATCCGGGGTGCCGCCCGCCGGACCGTCAAAGGGGAGGGGGCCATGAGTATTCGCATGATTTACATCACGGTGGGGTCGGCGGGCGAGGCGCGCGCCCTCGGCCGCGCTCTGGTTCACGAGCGGCTCGCCGCCAGCGCCAATATCATCGAAGGCGCGACCTCGTTCTTCTGGTGGCAGGGCGAGCTCCAGGAAGCCAGCGAGGCGGTGCTTGTCGCGAAGACGAAGAGCGCCCTGGTCCCTCGGGTTATCGCCAGGGTGAAGGCACTGCACAGCTACGACTGTCCGTGCGTCCTCTCCCTGCCGGTCGAGGACGGCAATCCGGACTATCTCGACTGGGTCGCGAAGGAGACCGTTTAGTCGGGTTAGTCGGGTTAGTCGGGCCATTCGGGCGCCGCCGCGCGGCGGGGACTGGGGCGGCTCCACTACTGGGGCCACGGTTTCCCCCGTCCGGTCCGGGACAAGCCCGCCGCCTCGCGTGGCTTCCCGGGACTTGCCGGCGCGCCGGCGCCAGGGAGCGGCGATTCGCAGCGCGTAGCGCCTGATCGGGGGTCTTGGATCGCCTCCGCCGCCGCTCTTGAGGCCGAGCGAGCGCCGAATCACGCTCGGCCCGACGCCCTTGCACTACCATAGTACCGCTCATATAAGTGCTTGCGATTGCGCGTATTTTAGCCTTTGACGTGGCCGGAGCCTGTGGCATACTCCGCGCGCCCCGCCGGGGCCAAGCTACCTCGGCGACCTCGCCGCTACCTTGCCGTCACATGCATGAGCGATGAAAACCTATTCGGCCAAAGCCTCAGAGCTGGACAAGAAGTGGTATCTGGTCGACGCCGACGGCGTGGTGCTGGGTCGGCTCGCCGCGGTCATCGCCAGCCGGCTGCGCGGCAAGCACAAGCCGACCTACACGCCGCACATGGATTGCGGCGACCTTATCATCGTCATCAATGCCGAGAAGGTGCACCTGACCGGCAACAAGCGCAAGGACAAGCTGTTCTACTGGCATACCGGATATCCGGGGGGCATCAAAGAGCGCACCATGGCCCAGATTCTCGACGGCAAGCACCCCGAACGAGTCGTCATCAAGGCGGTTGAGCGGATGATCCCGCGCGGGCCGTTGGGGCGCCGGCAGATGGAGCACTTGAACGTCTATTGCGGGCCGAGTCACCCCCATGCGGGGCAGCGGCCGGAGATCCTCGATATCGCCGCGATGAATCCGAAGAACAAAAGGGACAGAAGGAGCCGTTGACCATGGCCGAGAAGGATACGGCAACCCCGGCCGAGAAGGACGCGGCAACCCCGGCCGAGAAGGACGCGGCGACCCCGGCCGAGAAGGACGCGGCAACCTCGGCCGAGAAGGACGCGGCAACCCC
>JACZXZ010000112.1 GCA_022571365.1 Pseudomonadota bacterium
CCTTTCCCATTTGAGCCAGCGATACACCGTGCATCTCGCCTGTTTCATCGATGACCCGGACGATTGGCGGCACGTCGATCGTCTGAGAGAGATTTGCGGCGAGTGTCATTTCGCTGAACTCAAGCCATCCATAGCCAAACTCCGTTGCCTCTCCGGCTTTGTGACGGGCGAGGCCTTGACGCTTCCCTTCTATCGCGATGCCAGGCTCGGCGCCTGGGTTCGAGATCTTGTTGGCCGACGCGAGGTAGGGAGGTGCTATGTTTTTTCCTCGGCCATGGCGCAATACGTGACGGGCGATGCCTTTGCCTCGTTGCGACGGGTGATGGATTTCGTCGACGTGGATTCCGAGAAATGGCGGCAATTTGCCGCACGCAAGTCCTGGCCCGTCAGTCGGCTCTACCGACGCGAAGGGCAAAGGCTTCTTCAGTTTGATCGCGCCATTGCCGCTGCATTCGACGCCAATGTCTTGGTCTCGGCCGCCGAGGCCGAGCTGTTCGGCGGCGCCAATCCGGCGCTCGGCCTCGCCAATCCGGTCAGCAACGAGCTCGACCACATGCGGCCGTCGATCCTGCCCAACCTGATCGCCGCCGCCGGACGCAACGCCGACCGCGGCTTTCCCGATCTGGCGCTGTTCGAGGTCGGCCCCAGCTACGCCGACGACACCCCCGCCGGCCAGGCCTCGGTGGCCGCGGGCGTGCGCACGGGCCGCACCGGAGCGCGCCATTGGGATCGCCCGCCCCGGAGCGTGGACGCCTTCGACGCCAAAGCCGACGCGCTGGCGGTCCTGGATGCGGTGGGCGCGCCGCGCGGCAAGCTCGATCTCACCCAGGACGCGCCCGAGTGGTATCACCCCGGCCGCTCGGGCACCATCGGCCTGGGCAAAGGCGCGCTCGCCCATTTCGGCGAGCTCGATCCCAGGGTCTTGAGGCGCCTCGGCGTCGAGGGCCGGATCGCGGGGTTCGAGGTGTTCCTGGACTCGGTGCCCCTCCCCAGGGCCAAGCCGGGCAAGGCGCGGCCGCCGTTCAGGCCCTCGCCGTTCCAGGCGGTCGAGCGCGACTTCGCCTTCATCCTCGACCAGGCGGTGGCGGCCGAGAAGGTGGTGCGCGCGGCCAGGGGGGCTGACAAGAAGCTCATCGCCCGGGTCTCGGTGTTCGACCTCTACACCGGCAAGGGTGTCGGTCCCGGCAAGAAGTCGATCGCGATCTCCGTCACCCTGCAGCCGACAGACAGGACCCTGACCGAGGCCGAGATCGACGCCGTCGCGGCCAAAATCGTCGCCCAGGTCAAGAAGGCCACGGGCGGGGTGCTGAGGGGCTAGGTTTGCGTTCCAGGAGAATCGTTCGGTGGTCAGGCTTGGGATATCGGCTGATTGGTGCCTTGCATGGGGGGCGAGTGCTCTCGGTTCGCCATCGTGCCCCGGCCCGGCGCTTGAGATGACAGCGAAATCAAAAGTCGGGGAGCGCACGGCTTTTGCCCAATTTTCCGCCCGGTCCCCGGGTCGCCCGCCTCCCGAAGTGGTGCGGAGGGCAGGTCAACCGCGGCGCAATGCGCCGCAGGCGACGCTTTTTTTGACGGACATCCGGCGGCGCTGAGGACCAAGCCATGCCCAGGTCGAAATCCAGATCGAAGAAGCGGCTCAAGCCATCCGGTGAGCGCGCGATTTCCTGGGGCGGCGCGTATTCCGATAAGAAGCGGCGACGCGACTATGCGATTGCCGGGATCGTGCTGCTCGCGGTCACGGCCGGCATTGCATTCACGTGGTGGCGATCGGTCGCGGCCGAACGCGAATTTCTGGCCTTCGCGGCCGAGGGCGAGGCCACACCCTCGCAGGCCCAGACCGTCCCCTCTCTGGGCGGCGGCCATTTGCAGCCCGGCCAGAGTCATTTCTACCCGGACCAGATTCCGACCTCGGGCCCCCACGATCGGGTCTGGACGAAGCCCGGGGTCTACGACCGGCCCCAACGCCCGACCCAAATCGTCCATGCCCTCGAGCA
Organism: Pseudomonadota bacterium; assembly: GCA_022571365.1. Taxonomy (GTDB): domain Bacteria; phylum Pseudomonadota; class Alphaproteobacteria; genus JACZXZ01. The sequence continues at coordinate 1,995 of JACZXZ010000112.1, forward strand.
CGGAAACATCGTCATCTATTACGACCAGGCCGGCGCGGAGGTGCTCCGAACACTGGGCGCGTGGGCGGACGTCTATGATGGAAGGTGGGACGGGATCGTGGTAACGCCCATGGCCGGCCTGGGCCAAAGCGTCGTACTTACGGCCTGGGCCAGGCGGCTGGACCTGGACCGGTTCGACCCTGCCCCGGCCGCCGCGTTCATCGACGGCTACCGCGGCCGGGGCCCCGAGAATCCCGTGCGCTGACCGGCAACACTTCGCGTCGAGCCGTGCCTAACCACTGTATTTTTCAGACGCCGGGCTGGCCCCTAATGTTCCCTAACTTGATTTAGCGCGAGCGCCAGGCATTGGCTCCCATGACCGACCTCGCCCACATCCGCAACTTCGCGATCATCGCCCATATCGACCACGGCAAGTCGACCCTCGCCGACCGGCTCATCGAACGCTGCGGGAGCCTGCCCGAGCGCGAATTCCGGGACCAGGTGCTGGACACCATGGAGC
>JACZXZ010000074.1 GCA_022571365.1 Pseudomonadota bacterium
CGGGACGCGCTCGAGGTGATGGCGGCGGCCGGCCGGGAGGTCCTGGAGTGCCACCGGGTCGTCGCCAAGACCGGCGGCAACATCGTCGGCGAGGTGCTGCGCGAGCAGGGGACGTTCTACGAGTGGAACCATTATCCCAAGGGCGATGTCTATGACTGCGAAATCCATTCGCAGCACACCTACCGCACCCACGCGGCCGGCCAGCGCGAGGGCGACGGCTGCGGCAAGAGCCGGAAACTTTCCTTCGATCATAGACCCGCTCCTTGAAGGCTTGTCGGCCCGGCTTCGCCGAAGGCTTCCACCCTCCGCAGTGCTACGGCCCGTCCTCCGCAGTGCTACGGAGGATGGAAGGACGGGTCGCCGGAGGCAGCTCAGGCGCAGCTCAGGCACATAGAGGCGCGCATTATCGGCAACCGATCGCGGATTGCAGCCGGCTGAGGCCCGCTGCCGCTTGCGGTCAGCCATAGACCAGTCGCGGCAGCCACAGGATGATTCCGGGGAACAGTATGCAGATGGCCAGGCCCGTTGCCTGCAGGAACAAGAAGGGGACCGCCGAACGGAAGATGGTGCCGATTGTGATCTCTGGCGGCGCCACGCTCTTGAGATAAAACAAGGCGTAGCCGAACGGCGGGCTTAGGAATGACATCTGCATATTGATCATGTAAACGACGCCGAACCACAGCGGAACCTCGCTCGGCGCGACCCCCGGCAGCCCCAACAGGCCTTCCCACGGCAGACTCTTCATGATCGGCGTGAAGATGGGCACGGCAAGAAGCAGAATGCCGACCCAGTCGAGAAACATGCCCAGCACCACCAGAATCATCATCATGATCAGGAGGATGCCGTAAGGCCCGAAGCCGGTGCCGAGCAGCATTTGGGTGACGAACTGCTGGCCGCCGTTGAGGATGTAGAAGCCGACGAAGATGCTGGCCCCGAAGATGATCCACAACACCATGGCCGACGCCTTCAAGGTCGTAAGCGCGGCCTCCCGCACCCCTTGCCACGACAGGCGCCGGTAGAGCGCCGCCACCACGAGGGCGCCGAAAGTGCCGATGCCCGCCGCCTCGACAGGCGTAGCGATGCCGCTGAAGATGACGCCGAGCACCAGGACCACCAGGATGACCGGGGTAATGATTCCCTGCAGAAGCCGTAGCTTCTCGCGCGCACTCACCCGTTCCTCGGGCGCCAGGGCCGGCCCCTTGGCCGGGTCGATGTAGCTGCGGGCCGTCACGTAAAGGATGTACATGCCCGAGAGCAGAAGCCCTGGGAAGACGGCGCCAATGAACAGTTCGCCCACAGACTGCTGGGCGACGACGGCAAACAGGATGGCCAGGATCGAGGGCGGGATCAGGATTCCCAAGGTGCCGCCCGCGAGGATGGAGCCGCAGGCCAGGTGCGGGTCGTACTTGCGCCTGAGCATGGCGGGCAACGCGACCATCCCCATGGTGATCTCGGCGGCGCCGATGACGCCCACCATCGCCGCGAGAATCGTGGAAGCGATGATCGTGGCTGAAGCCAGCCCGCCGCGCAGGGCGCCCAGGAGCTTGTAGATGACATCGAAAAGCTGCTCGATCACGCCGGCCTGCTTCAGCACCGACGCCATGAAGATGAACAGCGGGATGGCCGAAAGCTGATAATCGGTCATGTAGGGATAGATGCGCGACGGCAGGATGTTGAGCATCCGCGCGTCGCCAAAGACGAAGAGAAAGACGCAGGCCAGCCCCCCGGTGACGAAGGCCAGCGGCAGCCCCGCCATGAGCAGGACCAGCAGCGAGCCGAACATGAGGAGGGTGAGCCAGCCAATGCTGATTTCCAAGCCCACCCCTTAGACCTCCTTCCGGGTGAGCAGGATGAAGTCCTTGACCAGTTTGGAAAAACCCTGGAGGAGAATAAGCAGGGCGCCGAGGACGATGGTGATCTTCACCGGCCAGTACTGGATCGCCCATTCGGTGAACGACACCTCCCACACGTCGATGGAATCCGCCAAGAAGATCCAACCGGTGACCAGCAGGGTGCCGGCGAAGATGAAGAAGAAGATCGAGGTCACGATGTCGGTCACCGCCTTGGCGCGGACCGGCAGGTACTGATAAACCACGTCCACCCGCACGTGGGAGCCCTCGCGGAAGGCGTAGGCCCCTGAGATCATGTACTGCATGCCGAACATCAGGAACATGCTTTCGTGGGCCCAGCTGGTGGGCGAATTGAAGACGTAGCGCGCCAGGACCTCGTAGTAGTAGACGAACACCGCGATAAGCGACCAATAGCACACGAACTCGCCGCTCCATTCGCTGATTGCGTCGATGATGTCGGTGATGCGCGAGCCTACCCTCGGGGTGGTGGGGTCCTCGTGGGTGCCGGCCAATTCGATGTCACGAACCGGCTCCGGGGCCGCCTCACCCGCAATTTCTGTCGAGGCCTCCGCCTCGGCCTCGGCGCGGCGCCGGACGAGCCGCGGAAGCAGGACTGCGTCGATTAAGAGCAGCACCGCGATGGCGGTGGCGAAGCCGCCCGAGACCATTTGCCAGTGGTCGACCGCGGCCGTCGCCGCCACCATCTGCTCCAGAACGGCGGCCAGTGCTTGTTCGGCGTTGGCCAGCTTCGCGGCCGCGCCCTCGGCGCCCTGGACGAGCGCTTTCTGGAAGCGCTCGACGTCGAACTCCGCGCCAAGCAGGTCGTGTCGCGCGTCGGAGAGAGTGTCTAAAGCCCGCCGGCCCGCAGGGTTGCTGAAGACGATGATGGCGGCGAACAGGGGAATATAGACGACGCCCCAGAGGCTGCGCAGGTAAAAGCGGTGAATCCCGACGAAGCCGCCAGTGAGCCACAGCAGATAGCCAACCGGCAGGGAAACCCCGGCGCGGGGCGGCGCCTTCGCTTGCCGCCGCACGATGTACATGGCGAACAGCGGGAACAGAAGAAGGCCCGACCAGTACATCCAATGCGGCAGGACGAAGGGTATGTCAGGCATCGGACCAGTTTAATGGGTTGGAGCGACTTGGTGGGCAAGATAACGAACGCGCGGGAATTCATCCTACATGGGGAGGGCGCCACGCCGCGGCGCCCTCCCGGTTTGCTCACTTGTCCGTGCGGTCCTAACGGGTCCGCACAGGCCGAGAGGGTCATGTCCAGTTGAGCTTTTGCCCCTTTATCATGTCCGGGGTCACGTAGCCCAGGCTGCCCGACATCATGTAGTCGAGCTGGATCTTGAACAGGCGGGCCGCATCCTTGTCCTTGTTGGCCCACTTGAACCATAACGGCACGGCCAACTTGATGAACTTATCGACGTCCTCCTGGGACAGTCGAGTGACCACCGTTCCAGCTTCGTCGAACTTCTTCCAGGCGTCCTGGTCGGCCTTCTGGATGCGCGCGAAGTGGATGCGAGAGTAAACGTGGACCTGCATCTCCACGAACTCTCTCATCCTGCGCGAAAGGGCATTCCACGCCTTCATGCCGACCGTCAGGTCTTGCAGGTCGACCGGCTGGTAGATCGACATGTAGCCCGGCGGACCCATGGAGATGTACTTTGCGACCTGGTGGAAGCCGAGGGCGTAGTTGATGGCCGGCCCGACGTAGTCGGCCACGTCGATGGTGCCCTTCTCCAAGGCCGGGAAGATCTCCGAGCCCGGCAACAGGGTGGTCTTGGCGCCTGCCGCCGAGAACAGCTCGGCCACCATGCCTCCCGGCACGCGCATCTTGCGGCCCTTGAAATCATCGATCGAGCGAATCGGCACCTTGGAGTGGATGATGTTGGGCCCGTGTTGGATGGGCCCCACATAGTACATGTCGAACCTGGCGAACAGCTCGCGGGCGATCTCAAGCCCACCGAGGCCGTAGTAGAAGGTGTCCCACTCGCCTTCCGTGCGCAGGCCAAGCGGGTAAGAACTCAAGAACACCGACGCCGGCATCCGGCCCGCCCAGTACAGAGTGAACGGAGTCATCGCCTCGAGGACGCCGTTTTTCACGGCGTCGAAAAGCTGCCAGGCGCCGACCACCTCCTTGGCGCCGAACGGCTGGAAGGCCAGCTCGCCCTCCGTCAACTCGACGATGCCGTTGCACCACTCCTTGAAGATCTCGAGCCCAATGCCGCCGGGCCACGAGGTCTGGATCTTCCATGTCGTGGTCTGGCCCTTGGCGGTGCCGATGAATGGCGCCCCAATCTCGCCGACGGCGCCCATTACCGCTGCGGTGCCGCCGACTGCGGCGGCTCCCTTAAGCAGGCCGCGGCGGGTGAACGTCCGCGCCGCCCCTACCGTCTTCGCGGTCGTATCAGATTTTCCCATGATCATTGTCCTTCCATTCGATTTGCCGGGGCGCCGCGGCTTCGCTCTTTTCTCAGCCGTCGCCCGTCCCCCCGGCGCCGGACGCCTCTTGGCTTTTTGCACCAATTTTTCGACTGAAGTAAGTCATCTTTGTCGACCACGACGAGTCATCTGGTCGCCCGGAGGCGTTTCCCGCACGCCGGCCTGGCCCTTGCCGGCAAGACGAAGCGGGTGCCTTCCTCGACGCCGGCGCATCGCCAGGGTCACCTACAAGGTCAGCACACGTTTCTGCCCCAGCGCGCTCGCCTGCTCGAGGACCGTCTCCCTGGCCAGGAAATCGCCGAAGGAGGAAAGTCAGTTAGATTGATGCGATGCCATTTCAAGTGGCTAAATCCCAACTTTGTGATATAAGATAACATTGTGACAAAGAAGACTCCCATCGAAGAACTCTACACGGACGCCGGTCCTTTCGATCAAGCTGCCGTATTGCAACAGTTGAGGCGTTCCTTGCTATTCAGACAGGGTGCCGCTAGGCCTTCCCTATAGACAGAACAAGCATTCTGTGGGCTAAAAATCCTCGACGGATTATCATTATCAAGTTTTCCTATTACTATAGACTTGACATTTAGCTTTCGTTGCATATATATTTCCTGAAATCAGTGAGATAACTTTTTTGCAATTTCAAGTGTCTAAATCCCAAATATGTGGTATAAGATAATACTGTGACGAAGAAGACTCCCATCGAAGAACTCTACACGGACGCCGGTCCTTTCGATCAAGCTGCCGCAGCGCAAGCTCTGAAGCCGTTCGTTGCGATCCAGCGGGAGACTCATCGAATTTATCTGAAAGGCGCGCAAAAACTTTCTGTTGAGGGGAAGATCCTCGCGTACACGCTCGCGAAGAAGCTTCTCAAGATGGAAGGTCGCATCGAGGAGGAATACGTGTCGGCAGCCGAGGTTAATGAAGCCACTGGGATCAAAAAAGGGAGTGTCGATTCTGCGTTCAAGAAACTGAGGGAGGCTGGAATGTTGATCGGGAGCGGCAGTCGTTACGAGCTTCCGCACTACCAAGTCAATGTTGTGACTGAGCGACTGCAATCTGCCGCGAACAACTCGGAATGAGTTTGATGAACGACAAGAATAAGAGCGGCCAGCAACTGTCTTTAGAAGAGAGAATTGTACATCTCGAACGGAGGCTAACCGAGTTAGAGAAGTCGATCAGCGTGGACAGCAGGAAGCCAAGGGAATCTGACAGTGCAAAGCGAAAGAGGATGTCACTGAAGGAATTTGTAAACCAGAAAGCGCCGCAAAATATGCGGGAAACGACATTGGCGGTTGCGTATTACTTAGAGAACGATGGGGTCGTCCCATTTAACGTTCGGGATTTGGAGAGAGGCTTTCGCGCTGGAAAGATTCCGCCTCCGAAAAATATCAACGATATGGTCAACAAAAATATTGAAAGGAGGCTGTTGATGAATGCGGCAGAGCGGAAAAATGGTCTGAAGGCGTGGGAACTTACGGCTACAGGAGAACAGGAGATTGAACGAGGGTTTGGTAAGAAGTGATGAAGACCATGCGGGTGTATGTTCAAATAACAGACGAGAAGGGCGCTGTATTTGAAGGCGTCGCTGAGCTCGTGCCGGTAAATGAAGGTCGTAGGCAAGGAAAAACACCTGCACAAAAGCGTCCTCGTGCTGCCACCGCAATATCGTTTGACTTCAAATTGAACCCGCGCGCTTTCATGAAGAGATACGGAAAGGGACTCAGCGGTTCGCAGAAGTTTACGGTGTTGCTCGCTAAACTTGCAGAGGGCGTAGTCGGGGCTCAAGTTTCGATTGAAACCCTCAAGCCTACTTGGAACCAGATGAAGTCGATAATGGGCGGCGCATATAATACCGCGCATTCCGTCAGAGCTAAAGACAATGGCTGGGTTAATTCACCTGAGCGAGGGGTCTATGTGCTGGCAGAGAATTGGAAAACCTGCGTTCCGGTTGGAAAAAAATGAGTGCGGCAAGAGTTGCGCGGCTGCTTGACGGGGTCTTCCCTGCTAAACGTATTAAGGCGGTACTCAAGCATTATTCCGGCATGGTCGAAGACTATTTGAATGAAAACTGGGAAGACAGTCTTGCAAAAGCCGGCAAATTTGTAGAGGCCACGCTTAAAACTCTAGCAATTCGCTGCGGTGTCCCGCTGGGTAAGGGGCAGGCGTTTAAGGTGGATACGGTCATAAACGCCTTGGCTGGGTTATCGAAAGGTACAGTCGATGACAGTATTCGCCTCACGATACCTCGTGCTTGTCGCTTTACCTACGATATCGCAAGCAATCGTGGCGGACGCCATGATCCGGATGAGATTGATCCAAATCACATGGATGCGAATGTGGTTGTCAATGTTTCTGCGTGGATATTGGCGGAACTAATTCGATACGCGCAAAAAGGAGCGATTGACCCCAATAAGACCAAACAATTAGTTGAATCGTTAATCTCCAAAAAATATCCCTTCATCGAAGAAATTGATGGGCGAGTTTATGTTCATCTTCGGAAAAAATCGGCAGTCAACGTTGCGTTAGTTATTCTCGAACGGTTGCATCCGCAAAGGATCGGTAAGAAGGAGTTGGTGGCTGCTTTAGAGCACAACGGATATTCGACCAAAAATGCGCAAACGGCACTCTCGCGAACCCAACATCTCGTCGACAACGATGGGAATGATCAGATTCGTTTACTTGCACCGGGCCTCAAGAAAGCTGAGAAAATACTAAAAACATCAGTGGAGGCTATTGCCTGATAGATCGTACCGACCGTTTCCCGGCGCGACCGTTGGCTCGGCGGTCAAGATACGCCCGGCGGGGTCGATGCCTGGAAGGTTGTACCGCGGCCTCACGAAATATTGATGCGAGGTATTGATGCGAACGGGCGCTCGGCAACGCTCGGCAAACGGTCCCGTCGGGTCGCGTGGCCGGCGAGCTGCCCCAGCCGGCGGATACGACCGCCGAGGCGGGCGGGCCCCGCTTGAGCGAGCCGCGGCACTGCTGCGCCGAGCCGGCCGCGGGCCAGTTCGCCCGCATCCAGGGCCTTGCCTGACCGGGGCGAATCACGCGTCCCAACCAAGACCCGTTTCGGAGCCAGGGCCGGGTCCCCCGAGGCGCCGGGCAGTCCATTGACCGGTGGTGGCGGTTCGGCCATAGTGCGGCGGAAAGCGTTGGAATTCCAGGGCGATAGGCATCCCGGATGCGCATGTCAGAGCCGGACGCGGCGGTGATCGCCCGGCGTTCGGAAATCGCTGAGCGGCTCAGGGAAATCGTGCCCGGCGAGGGGGTCATCGTCGACGAGCACGAGCTCAAGGCCTATGAGACCGACGGGCTCACCGCCTACCGCCAAGTGCCGATGATCGTGGTGCTGCCGGACACCACCGAGCAGGTGTCCCGGGTCCTCCGCTACTGTCGTGAGAACCGGATCAAGGTCGTGCCTCGCGGGGCCGGGACCTCGCTGTCGGGCGGGGCGCTGCCGCTCGCCGACGGCATCGTCTTGGGGCTCGGCAAGTTCAACCGGATCCTGGAGATCGACTACGACAACCGGGCGGTCGTCGCCCAGACCGGCGTGACCAATCTGGCCATCACCGAGGCGGTTCGTGAGCGCGGCTTCTATTACGCGCCCGACCCCTCCAGCCAGATCGTCTGCACCATCGGCGGCAACGTCGCCGAGAACGCGGGCGGGATCCACTGCCTCAAATACGGGCTGACTGCCAACAACATCCTGGGCGTCGAGATGGTGCTGATGGGCGGCGAGATCATCCGCCTCGGCGGCAAGCATCTGGACGCCGGGGGCTACGACCTCTTGGGCCTGATGACCGGCTCCGAAGGGCTGTTGGGCGTCATCACCGAGGTCACGGTGTGCATCCTCCAGGCACCTGAGACCGCCAGGGCCATGCTCATCGGCTTTCCCTCGAACGAGGCGGCGGGCGACTGCGTCGCCCGGATCATCGCCGCCGGCATCATCCCGGGCGGCCTGGAGATGATGGACGGGCCCGCGATCCGCGCCGCCGAGGAATTCGTCCACGCCGGCTACCCGCTCGATGTCGAGGCGCTCCTGATCGTCGAGCTCGACGGGCCGGAGGCCGAGGTCGAGCACCTGGTTGGGCGGGTCGAGGCCCTCGCCCGCGAGAGGGGGGCGGTCTCGGTCCGGGTCAGCACGAGCGAGGCCGAGCGGCTCAACTTCTGGGCCGGCCGCAAGGCCGCGTTCCCCGCGATCGGACGCATCTCGCCGGACTACTACTGCATGGACGGCACCATCCCGCGCCACCGCATGCCCGAGGTCCTGAGCCGCATCGCCGAGATGTCCAAGACGTACGGCCTCCGGGTCGCCAACGTGTTTCACGCCGGCGACGGCAACCTGCACCCCCTGATCCTCTACGACGCCAACCAGCCCGGAGAGCTCGACAAGGCCGAGGCCTTCGGGGCCGACATCCTGAGGCTGTGCGTCGAAGTGGGCGGGGTGCTGACCGGCGAGCACGGCGTCGGGGTCGAGAAGCGCGACCTGATGGGCATCATGTTCACCGAGGACGACCTCAACCAGCAGCAGCGCCTGAAATGCGCGTTCGATTCGGAGGGGCTTTTGAACCCCGGCAAGATGTTTCCGACGCTCCATCGCTGCGCCGAGCTCGGGCGGGTGCACGTCCACCGCGGCCAGGTCCGGTTCCCCGACCTGCCGCGATTCTAGGCGGTCGGCAAGCTGGGCATGCGTTCTTCCCGGCAAACCGTGGCCGACTTCGCCCTTCGAGACGGCGGCTGACGCCGGGCTCCTCAGGGCGAGGGACGGGAGATCCGAGTTGACCCTGACCAGCTATGTCTACGCTTAGGCCCGAAAACCCCGATCAGGTGCGCGAGCTGGTCGCGTGGGCGGCGGCCGAAGAGGCGCCGCTGGAGGTCGTCGGCTTGGGCTCGAAGCGCGGCCTCGGCCGCCCC
>JACZXZ010000018.1 GCA_022571365.1 Pseudomonadota bacterium
CGCGGGCCAGCGCCAGACGGTTGAGCCCCGCCGCGGCTTCGGCTTCCGCCTGCCTCAGATCGGGCATCGCCACGGCGGCGTCGGCCTGCGCCGTCGCGGCGGCGGCGGCCTGGCGCGTGAGTTCGGCGACCGTTTTCTCAGCTTCGCCGAGCGCCGCCTTGGCGGCCTCCCATGCCGCGCTCGCCGCCTCCCATTTGAGATGCAGCTGGATCGCCTCGGCCCGGCGGACATGATCGCTGATGTTGCGGTAGCGCGCCGCCCGTCGGGTCTGGCGCCTCAGCCCCTGGAGCTGGTCCTCGAGGGTGACCAAGATGTCGTCCAGGCGGGCGAGGTTGGTGTCGGCGGCGCGCAGGCGCAACTCCGCCTCGTGGCGGCGGGAGTGGAGGCCGGTGATGCCGGCCGCCTCCTCGAGCAGCGCCCGGCGCTGGTGCGGTTTGGCGCTGATCAGGGCGCCGATCTGGCCCTGGCGGACCAGCGCCGTCGAACGCGCCCCGGTGGCGGCGTCGGCGAACAGGATCTGGACGTCGCGGGCCCTGACCTCCCGGCCGTTGACCCGATAGGCCGAGCCCGAGCCGCGCTCGATGCGGCGCGTGACCTCGAGCTCGTCGGCGTCGTTGAGGGCGGCCGGCGCCTTGCGCGCGCTGTTGTCGAGCAGCACGGAGGCCTCGGCGATGTTGCGCGCGGGTCGATCGGCGGTGCCGCCGAAGATGACGTCGTCCATCTCGGCCCCCCGCATCTCCTTGGGCGCGCTTTCGCCCATGACCCACTGGATCGCCTCGACCAGATTCGACTTGCCGCAGCCGTTGGGGCCGACGATGCCGGAAAGCCCGGGCTCGATCGGGAGCTCGATGGGGTCGACGAAGGACTTGAAGCCGGAGAGCCGTAGTTTCAAGAACTGCATGGAAGTCCGTTTCCGTTCAAGGTCTCGCCAACAACGGCTTCAAGATTTTCTCGAAGTCCTCGAACGGCATGAGGCCGACGTATCTCTCGCCGTTGATGATGAAGGTCGGGGTGCGCTCGATGCCGAACTCCACCATGGCCTTGTCCTTTCCGGCGTTGATGCCCTCTAGGAGCTCCTGATTCCGGAGGCACGAATCGAAGTCCTGCTGGCTCATGCCGCCCAAGCGTCCGATCATGGCCAGGGTGGCGAGCGGATCGGCCGCCTCGCTCCAGTTCGGCTGGCTCTGGAACAGCGCCTCGAGAAAGCTGAAATAGCGCATCGGTTCGGCGCAGCGCGCCATCATGGCCGCGACCTGCGCCAGCGGGTCAAGGGGAAAGTCGCGGTAGATCAACCGCACCTTGCCGGGGTCGATGAATTCGGCCTTGAGCCGCGGCAGGATGTCGTTGTGGAAGCGGGCGCAGAACTGGCAGGTGAGCGAGGCGAACTCGATGATCGTGACCGGCGCATCGGCCCGCCCCATCACCTTGTCGGCAAGGGCCTCTTCGATCGATGGGGCGGCGGCCCGGACCGGTCCGGCTCCAAGGATGGCGATCACCGCCACCCAGAAGATGGCAATACCTAGTATAAATCGACGCAAAATCGTCTCCGGACCACAAGATGTTGTGGAAGTATACGCATGGCGCCGGCCCTGGACAAGGCCGCGTTTCGCCGCCTTGCCAGCGCGCCATGGGCTCATTTGGGGTCCCGGCGGTTGGCTTTCGCCATGACCGCCCTGCCGAGCCTTTCGAGGGCGGCCTTGAGGTCCTCGTCGGGGACCTCCGCGAGGCCTTCCTTGAGCGCCGCCTCCTCCCCGGGATCGAGCCGGCGCCGGGCTGGCGGCGGCGCCGTCTCTTCAACCGGCAGCGGCCCCTGGAGCAGGCGCAGGCGGGCGACGGCGCGATAGCCGAAATAGCCGTTGATCCGCTCGATCACCAGGGGCTCCAGATGCTGCAGCTCGGTGGCCAGCGCCCCGGCGACGCGAATGTGGAGCACGCCGCCCAGGCGCTCGCCCGGCGGATAGACCAGCTTCTCGGGCGCGCTCTCAAGCGCGAGCTCGGCGCCGACGATGGCCGGCCAGTCGGTGATGATCCCGGCCTCGGCGAAGCCGCGTTGCTTGAGCACCTTGCGGGTGATCTTCGACACCATCGCCGCGAGCGCGCGCGGGCCTCGGCCGGAACGCCTCATCCGCCTGATCTCATCCCTTGGCTGATGTGATCCCTAGACTGATGTGATCCCTAGGGCTGCTGGGGGCCATCTGTCCTGGTTTGATTCTAGCTTGATTCTATGTGGGGGCCGTCTGTCCGGGCTTGATTTTATGTTAAGCTCGCGCGTTTGCGAAAAGAATAAAGACGAGATCATGGCGGCGCGCCCAGCCTCGACCGATTCGCCCGCCGATTCGTCCGCCGCTCCGTCGGCCGCTCCCCGGGGGGACCTTGCCGGGCGCCTGATCGCCTGGTACGAGCGCCACCGGCGGGTGCTGCCGTGGCGGGCACCGGCGGGCGAGAGGCCGGACCCCTACCGGGTCTGGCTCAGCGAGATCATGCTGCAACAGACCACGGTCAAGACGGTCGGGCCCTATTTTCGGGCCTTCGTCCGGCGCTGGCCGACGGTCCACGACCTCGCCGCCGCCGAGCTGGACCAGGTGTTGCACGCCTGGCAGGGGCTCGGTTACTACGCCCGGGCCCGCAACCTGCACCGATGTGCCCGCGTGATATGCCGCGAGCATGGCGGCCGCCTTCCCGACGGCGAGGCGGCGCTCGGGAAACTGCCTGGCATCGGGCCCTACACCGCCGCCGCCATCGCCGCCATCGCCTTCGACCGGCCGGCCACGGTGGTGGACGCCAATGTGGCGCGGGTGATGGCGCGCCTCGGCGGCGTCGAAGAGCCGTTGCCGCGAGCCAGGCCCAGGATCGAGGCGCTGGCCGCCGCGCTCACGCCCTCGGTGCGGCCCGGCGACTACGCCCAGGCGCTCATGGACCTGGGCTCAATCGTGTGCACGCCGAGGGCGCCCAAATGCCCGATCTGCCCGTGGGCCGGGGCCTGCGTGGCGCGGGCCATGGGCACCGCCGAAAGCCTGCCGCGGACGGCGCGCAAGCGGCAGCGGCCGACCCGGCGCGGGGTCGCGTTCTGGGCGGTCCGGGCCGACGGCCAGGTGTTGCTCAGGCGGCGGGCCGAGGCCGGGCTTCTGGGCGGCATGATGGAGATTCCCTCGACCGAGTGGCGCGCGAAGGCCTGGACGGCGAAGGAGGCGACGCGCCAGGCGCCGCTCCGGGCCCGGTGGCGGGCGCTGCCGGGCGTGGTCCGCCACGGCTTCACCCATTTCCACCTGGAGATCACGGTCATGGCCGGGCGGGCGGCCGAGGTGGATGGAATCGACGGGGTGTGGTGCCGGATCGACCGGCTCGGCGAGCGGGCCCTGCCGACACTCATGAAGAAGATCGTCGCCCACGCGCTGGCCAGGGGGCCGTAAGGGCGCCTAAAGGCCGGGGCCGGTTGAGCGGGAGCCGGGCGGCCAGGGACCCGGTTCAAGCCGCGTGTCCGCGCCGGGCCCGGGGATGGCGCACCGGGTCATTGGCTCGCGTGAGCAAAACGGGGTTGAGGCACGATCTAACACAAGATATCGTTATATTGGCTCGAACATCATGCTAAATGTTGTGGATAGGTGGCTGACTTTTTCGACAACGTTCGCCCTTCGGTCGACTCCGCCATAAGCGCGCTGGCCGAGGCTCGAGTCATATACGGGGTCAGGTCGCTGCCGCCGCCGTGGTCGTTGGTGCCCGATGAGCTGGATCACTATGTTAACTTCGATGTTCACCATGCCGTTGAGCGTGTGAACGCTTATTTTAGGGAGCGTCTCGATGCCGTCCTCTCCGCCCCAGAGTGAATACCGGGTCATTTACGCCGACCCGCCGTGGTCTTTTGCGACCTACAGCGACAAAGGCAAGGGTCGCAGCGCACAGGCGCACTATGATTGCCTGGGCATGGACGATCTTTGCAAAATTCCGGTCCGGGAGTGGGCGGCGCGTAACTGCGCCCTGTTTCTGTGGACGACGGACCCCTTGCTGCCACAGGCGCTCAAGCTAATCGAGGCGTGGGGCTTCACCTACAAGACGGTTGGCTTCTACTGGGCCAAGCTGAACAGGGCGGCGCCGGGGAAGTGTTTTGCGGAAAAAGACTTCTTCACCGGCCTCGGTTTTTGGACAAGAGCCAATGTCGAGCAATGCTTGCTCGCCACGAGAGGAAGACCCAAACGCGAGGCCAAGGATGTCAGGCGTCTGGTGATCGCGCCCCGCAGGGAGCACAGCCGAAAGCCGGAAGAGGTCTACCAGCGCATCGAACGGCTCTTAGGTGGCCCCTATCTGGAGCTGTTTGCGCGGGGCACCCGTCCGGGTTGGGACAGTTGGGGCGACCAAAGCGGATTGTTTGACACCGGCCCGGTCGAAACCCGGCGCTTCCCGTCCGACCTCGCATCGGGACTCACCGCCCCTGGGTTGGGTGACTAGCTTTACCGTTTAGCTGCCAACCACGTGCTGCCGGACCGGCGCTCCAGCCTGTCGACCCGTCCTCCGTAGCCCCCTCCTTCGCAGTGCTACGGAGGGTGGAAGCCCGGCGGCGGACAGGCCGAAGGGCGCTCCAGACCGCAGGCGGGCGGCGTCAATATCTTTGTGGATTCAATATCTTAACGACAGACGTTCCCGGACCGGGGCGAAGCTCCGGCGGTGGTGCGGGGTGACCCCCAGGCTGGCAAGCGCCGCCCGGTGCTCGGCCGTGCCGTAGCCGGCGTTGTGCTCCCAGCCGAAGCCGGGATGGCGCTCTGCCAGCGCGGCCATGATCCGGTCGCGCGTCACCTTGGCGACGATCGAGGCGGCGGCGATGGAGAGGCTCAAGCGGTCGCCCCCGACCACCGTCTTGACCGGACAGGGGAGCGCCGGCGCCTGGTTGCCGTCGACCAGCGCCAGGTCCGGCACGACGCCGAGCCGGGTGAGCGCCCGCGCCATGGCGGTGAGCGTCGCCCCCAGGATGTTGAGGCGATCGATCTCGGCGACGCTCGCCGCCCCGAGGCCGATTCGCGCGGGCCTGCGCGCCGTACGACTTCCACCCTCCGCAGCGGCAGCGCCGCTGCCGCGGAGGACGGGCTGGCAGGCGGGGCCGACAAGAGCCCGGTACAGCGCGTTGCGACGGGCCCGGGTCAAGACTTTTGAGTCGTCGATCCCGGCCATGAGCTCGGCCGGCATGGCGTCTACCTCCAGGATCACGGCCGCCGCGACCACCGGCCCGGCCCAGGGCCCGCGCCCGGCCTCGTCGATGCCGGCGACCACGCCGCTTGCCTGGCGCTCAAGGCTTAGATCGGGCATCCTTCTTCGCTCCCTTCTTCGCTCCCTTCTTCGCTCCCTGAGGCGCCCGGCGCCGGGCCGGTTTGTCCCCGGCGGCGCCGGGCTTGGGTTCCTTCGCCGCCCCGGCCTTCTCCGCTGGCGGCTCCGGCGCTTGCGAATCGGCCGGGGGCCGCGGCCCGGCCTCGGGCTCTTGACCGGACTCTTGATCGGACTCTTGATCGGGCTTGGGCGTCGCCTTCGCCGGCGGGCTTTCGCGGGGCGACAGGGCGTCGCTGGTCTGGTTCACGGGTGCCGGCTGGATGTCCGTCGCCTTGCGCCGGGTCTTCCTGATGCGCTCGACCCGGGCCCCGATGGCGCGGGCGCCGGCATAGAGGCCGCGGGCCGCGCGGCCCGAGGCAAGAAGGACGACCTGGGCCTCGCTGCCATAGAGCAGGCGCAGGATCTCACGGCCCGAGGTGACGCCGAGCATGGCGATGCGGTGCAGGCGGCGGGCGCTGCCCAGCCAGAACGGGCTGGTCGCCAGCGACAGCACGGTGACCGCGATCACCAGGCGGTAGTTGTCGGCGCCGATCAGGCCGACGGCGGTGCCGGTGTCCGCCAGCAGGAAGGAAAACTCGCCGATCTGGGCCAACAACACGCCGGACAGGAAGGCGCGCGGCCAGGGCTGTCCCAGCGCGTGCAGGATCCCCACATTGAGCACCGTCTTGAGCACCGTGACGATGAGCAGCAGCAACAGCACGGTGCCCAGGTTGTCCCAGACGAACCGGAAATCAATAAGCAAGCCGATCGACAGGAAGAACACCATGATAAGCACGCTCTGGATCGGCCGGGTGCTCTGGATCATGACCTCGCGTACGGTGCTGTTGCCGATGATGAGGCCGGCCAGGAACGCGCCGTAGGCCGGCGACAGCCCGATCAGCCCGGACAACGCCGCGGCGCCGAAGCAGACGGTGAGCCCGGCGACCGGCGCCAGGTGGACGTCGCTTGCCACCCACCGGGCGAAGGGCAGCCGCACTCCCTCGCGCCGGCCCAAATACCAGATCAACAGCGCGACGAAGCCGATCGACAGCAGAATCCTGCCGACATCGATAACCCCGAAGTCGTCGCCGGCGAGCGTCAGTATGATCAGCATCATCGGCACCACGGCCAGGTCCTGGGCGATCAGCACGCCGACCGTGAGGCGGCCGACCGGGGTGGTGAGCTCGCCGATGTCCTCGAGCATTTTGATGGTCATCGCGGTGCTGCTGATCGCCACGACGAAGCCCAAGAGCACCGCGAGCTCGGGGGGCCAACCGAAGGCTTGGGAGAGCACCAGCATGACGCCGACGCTGGCGCCGATCTGCAGCAGGGTGGCGATGAGCGCGGTTCGCCACGTCTGGATCAGGTCCCGGATGTTGAGCTCCATGCCGACCAGGTAGAGCAGCATCAAGACGCCGAGCTCGGCCAGGAGGGTGATCTGCTCGCGGTTCTCGACCAGCGCCAGGACGGAGGGACCGAGCAGGACGCCGGCCAGGATGTATCCGATGATCGCCGGCTGCCGGAGCCGCGTCATGGCGATGCCGCAGGCGAAGGCGACCAGCGCGACGACGGCAAGGGCGGTCAGCTCGGCATGGGCGGGCATGGCCCGGTAAGTCTATCACAGCGCCGCCCGCCCGGCTTTCGGGAACTTCTACTTTGCCGCCGGGTGCGGCCTCTACAGCAGACTGAGCTGGTCGCCGTGCCTCGCCGGCGGGCGGAACCGGGTGGTGTCCAGAGGCTCCCCGAATGTGGAGCCGTCGCTCAGGTTAAGGCCCAAGCGCTTGCAGGCCCGGCGGAAACGCCGCCCCAGGAGCTCGGCATAGGGGCCGGTGCCCCGCATGCGTATGCCGTAGGTGGAGTCGTACAGCCGGCCGCCGTGGGTCTCGCGAACCAGACTCATCACGTGCTCCGCCTTCAAGGGCTCGTGCGCCTCGAGCCACTCCTGGAACAGGCCCTTGATCTCGCGGGGCAGGCGCAGGAGCACGTAGCCCGCCGACCGCGCCCCGGCTTGGGCGGCGGCCTCGAGGATGCGCTCGAGCTCGGCGTCGTTCAAGGCCGGGATCATGGGCGCCGCCATCACGCCGACCGGGATCCCGGCCCGGCTGAGCCCGCGGATCGTCTCCAGCCGCCGCTCGGGTGCGGCCGCCCTCGGCTCCATGCGTCGGGCAAGCCGGCGGTCGAGCGTGGTCACCGACACGAAGACCTTGGCCAGGCGCCTCTCGGCCATCGGCGCCAGGATGTCGATGTCGCGCAGCACCAGGGCGGACTTGGTGACGATCCCCACCGGGTGGGAGCAGGCGGCCAGCACCTCGAGGATCTGGCGGGTGATGCGGAACCGGCGCTCGATCGGCTGGTAAGGGTCGGTGTTGGTGCCCAGCGCGATGACCCGGCAGCGGTATTTAGGGTCGCCGAGCTCCCGCTCCAGGATCCGGGCGGCGTCGGGCTTGGCGAACAGGCGGGCCTCGAAGTCCAGCCCGGGAGAGAGCCCCAGATAGGCGTGGCTCGGGCGGGCGTAACAGTAGATGCAGCCGTGTTCGCACCCCCGGTAGGGATTGATCGAGCGGTCGAAGGAGATGTCCGGTGAGGCGTTGCGGGTGATGACGGTGCGGCTGGCGTCCAGGGTCACGGTGGTGGCCAGCGGCGGCGCCTCCTCGTCGCCGCTGCCCCAGCCGTCATCGACGGCGTAGCGGCGCTCGGCCTCGAAGCGTCCGGTCGGGTTGCCGATGGCGCCCCGGCCCTTGCGGGGCGCGGCGGGAAGCGGCTGGTCCATGGCCGAACTATAGCCCGGGAATGAGAACGTTACAAGAACAAACAGGCCGCCTGGAGACTCGGTCACGCCCGCCGGAGGGCGGCGGCGATGCGGGGATTGCAGTGATCGACCAGGGGTTCGGCAAGGACGCGCCGGGGGCGGCGCTCGGCGCTTCGGTCGGTGCGACCGGTCCTCGGCGCGTCCTTGCGGCGTCCCGGGCCGGGACCGCCCCGGCGCCCCCAATGGTCGTGAGCATCTTATTGATTTCGCGATCATTCCGGTGTCGGCCTGGGAGTCTGTTGGTGTCGGCCTGGGAGTCTGTATGATATTGAAGCCCCCGTTTGCAGGCGGGATTTAGGGCCTGTCTCAAGGAGTCGGACCGCCGGGCGTGCTCAGCGTTGTCATTCCCACCTTCGAGGCCGCGGAGGCCCTCGCCGCCACCATGGGCGCCTTCGGCGAGGCCGGGGCGGCCGGGATCGCGCTCGAGGTGGTGGTGGTCGACGCCGGCTCCACCGACGGCACGCCGGAATTGGCGGGCCGGCTCGGCGCCCGCCTTATCACCGCCGAGCGCAGCCGGGGCGCGCAGTTGGCGGCCGGCGCGGCGGCGGCCGGCGGCGCCTGGCTGCTGTTCCTGCACGCCGACACGACTCCGGGTCCGGGATGGGCGGCCGAGGTCGCCCGGTTCATGGCCGATCCCGCCAATCTCAGGCGGGCGGCGGCGTTCCGCTTCGCCCTCGACGACGCCGGGCGGCGGGCGAGACGCCTGGAGGCGGCGGTCGCGTGGCGGTGCCGCGTCCTCGCCCTGCCCTATGGCGACCAGGGGCTCCTCATCAGCCGTGTCTTCTACCGGGAGCTGGGCGGGTTCAGGCCGATCCCGCTCATGGAGGACGTCGACCTGGTGCGCCGCATCGGCCGCCGCCGCCTGGCGTTCCTCGACGCCCGGGCGGTGACCTCGGCGGCACGTTATCGCGAGGCGGGTTATGTGCGCCGGTCTTTGAGGAACCTCGCTTGTCTGGCGCTTTATTTCCTCGGCCTGCCGCCCCGGCTGATCGCCCGCCTCTACGCATGAGCTCGGCCAACCATCTGGTGGTGTTCGCGCGGGCCCCGGAACTCGGCCGGGTCAAGCGCCGTCTCGCCGCCGTGATCGGCGACGTCCAGGCCTGGCGGTTCTACCGCCGCACCACCGCCGAGATGCTGCGCCGCCTGGCCGGCGATCCGCGCTGGCGGTGCTGGCTGGCGGTCACCCCGGACCGGTTCGCCTCGGCCGGCCGCTTCTGGCCCGCCCGGGTTCGCCGCATCCCCCAGGGCGAGGGCGATCTGGGCGCGCGCATGATGCGGTCCATGAGGCGGCTCGAGGCGGGTTCGGTGGTGATCATCGGCAGCGACATCCCCGGTATCCAAGCGGCCCACATCGCCGACGCCTTCGCCCGGCTGGGCCGCCACGACGTGGTGTTCGGCCCGGCGGCCGACGGCGGCTACTGGCTGGTGGGGGTGCGCCCGCGCTGGCCCGCGCCCGATCTGTTTCGAGGTGTCCGCTGGTCGAGCGCGGATGCGCTTTCCGGCACGCTCGCCAATCTCGACCGCCGGCAAAAGGTCGCGTTTCTGGAGACCCTCGACGACGTGGACGACGCGGACTCCTACGCCCGCTGGCGCGGGGGGTGAGCCCGGATGCGTGCGGCGCCTCGAGGCCTGGGCCGGGTCTACGGCCGCCGGGCGGCGGCGGCCATCCACAGGGCGAGCGCCGCGAAAACGATGCCGGCGATGAGGGAAAGGCTCATCGGGACCGGATATCCGGCGACGATGACCTCGGTTTGGAGGAACAGGCGGATCCAGTGGGCCACGGAGATCACGGCGAGGAGCGCCGCCGCCGTGCAGAGGGCTGCTTTCTCCATGGCCGCTTCCTTATCCTTGGATTCCAGCCGTCCTAGATTCCAGCCCGGCTTTCCGCATCCCTAGATTCCAGCCGCCTTCCTCAGCCCGGCTTGCCGCATCCCTAGATTCCAGCCGCCCTAGATTCCAGCCGCTTTCCTCAGCCCGGCTTGCCGCTTTCGTGCTCCTTGAGGCGGGGCATGAGCTCGACCAGGTTGCAGGGGCGGAAGCGGCTGTCGAGCTGCCACTTGAGGATCTCGTCCCAGCCGTCGCGGCAGGCGCCCGGCGAGCCGGGCAGGGCGAACAGGTAGGTGCCGCTCGCCACGCCGCCGGTGGCGCGCGACTGGATGGTCGAGGTCTTCACCTTGTTGTAGCTGATCGTGCGAAACAGCTCGCCGAAGCCTTCGATCTCCTTGTCGTAGACGGCGTGGAAGGCCTCCGGCGTCACGTCGCGGCCGGTGACGCCGGTGCCGCCGGTGGCGATCACCGCATCGATCTCCGGGTCGTCGATCCACTCGCGGAGTTGGGCGATGATGGCGTCCCGGTCGTCGGGCACGATGGCCCTTGCGGCCATCCGGTGGCCGGCCTTGGTGAGGCGCTCGATCAGCGTTTGGCCGGAGTCATCGTCGGCCTCGGTGCGCGTGTCCGAGACCGTCATCACCGCGATGTTTACAGGGAGAAACGGCTGAGTTTCGTCAATTCCCGTCATTCTTCGCCACCGTGACGGCCGCTCTGTCGAGTGATGTATAGGGCGGCCATTCCCCGGCGGCAATAGCCTCGAGCGACGGCGCGGGCTGCCCGAGGCGCTCCCGATAGATCCACAGATTGCTCAGCACGCGTTTGATGAAGCGGCGCGTTTCCCGGGACGGGATGGTCTCGAGGAACAGCAGCGGGTCGGGCCCGGACTGGATGTGGCGTTGCCATTTGGCCAGATTCCCCGGCCCGCCGTTATAGGCGGCGGTGAGCAGGAGCAGATCGCCCTGAACCGTTTTGTGGCCAAGCAGATACGACAGGTACTTCTGGCCCAGGGATATGTTGAACTCCGGATCGAACAGCCGGTAGCGCCCCGCGCCCTTGAGTGACCTGTCGCGGGCGATGAAGCTCGCGGTTCCGGGCATCAGCTGCATTAGCCCGCGGGCGCCCGACCGGCTTTTGGCGCGGGTCTTGAAGTGGGACTCCTGGCGTATGATCGCGAAGACAAGCGCGTGATCGACGATGTAGCCTTCCGGCGGTCGCCAGTCCGGCACGGGATAGAGGGCGCCGTCATGGCGGTGGCCGTCGATCGAGGCCATGGTGCCGCCCAGGACCATGGACAGCGCCGGCAGGCTGACCCGGTTGGCAAGCGCCAGCAGCGCCCCGGCCAGCTCCGGGCCGTCGCGGGGGGCGAGCCGCCTCAACTCCAGCTCCGCGCGCCAGCGCTCGCCGACCTGCAAGAGCGCCAAGCCCCTGACGCCTCCGGGCAGACCCAGCAGAAGATCGATATCCTCGTCCGTGAGCGGCCGGATCTTCCAGTTGTAATGGGTCTCCAGCCCCAGCGCGTGGCGCGCCAGCAGGCCGTAGAAGGTACGCGGCTCGCCGGCGGCGATGGCGAGCCAGTGGTTGGCCAGTTCGGGCCGCTGGCCGGCCAGATGGGCGCGCGCCGCCCAGTAGCCGCCGGCCGCCCTCATCCAGCCCGGGACTCCCGCCGCCTCGGCCACGGCCTGAAAATGCGGCCGCGCCTCGTCCCACCGACCGAGGCGCCAGGCGGCAAGACCGGCCACCCAATGGGCCATCGGCACATAGACGCCGGAGCGGCGGGCGCTCGCCCCGGCCAGGGCGAGGGCTTCCTCAGGCTTGCCGAAGTAGGAATAGGCGGTGGCAACCTCGACCAGCAGCTCGTCCAGTTCCACCGGGTCGAACAGGTGGGCCACATCCTCCCGCCCCAGCAGCCGCTTGGCTCCCGTCGGCCAGCCTTTCCCCAGATAGTCCTGGACCATGGCGTTGATGGAGATCGCGCGCTGGTGCTCCTCGGCGGTGCGCCGCCGGCTTGGCTGGTATCGCGCTGGCGGCGCCGCCGCGGTCATACCGCCGCCGCGCCAAGCCAGTCCGTCGACCGGCTTCTCGGGCGTTTCCGCCCCCTTGGGCATGCGTTTCAAGGCCAGCCGGTAAATCCGCGAGGCCCCGGGATGGTCGGCGTAAAGCTCGAGCCAGGCCGCGAGCTCGCCGAACCCGGAACGGTAAAGAGTGGGGTGAAGGTAGCGCTGGGCGAGCACGTGGCCCATCAGCCGGCGGTCGGTAAGTTTTCCGATTTCATGGTCGGCCGCGGGCCACTTGCCGGCTTCCTGGAGCGCGAAGATTTTGGTGTAGCGCGCGGCGTCCTCTGCCGTCAGCACCTCTGGCAGCGGTGCTTCTTTCCCGGGGGCTTGGATTTCGGGATCAAGCGCGGCGGTGTTGACGGGCTCGGCGGCGGGAGCTCCGGCGCCGGACAGCGACAGCGCGGTGAATGCGGCCAGGCCGGCGAGGGCAAAAGCCCGCGCGGCGGCAGCGATCCGAAAACCGTTTCCGTCGTCCCCTGGCACGGCACGCTAAATAATGGATGACCGGCCGCTTGGCAAGCGTTCGGCGGCGGAAAACCACAAAATCTTGTGGATAAATCCGAATTTGGCAACAAAATCTAGTGTTAAGGGGCCAGGGTTAAAGGGGTGAGTCAAGCTTTGCCTTGATCATCAGCAGATCGCGCCAGGCTTCGCGTTTATGGGCCGGGGAACGCAGCAGATAGGCCGTGTGGAGTATGGCGGTGGCCGGGATCGGCGCGGCCAGGCCCGGGCTGTGATAACTCAGCCAGCGGCCGCGCAGCTTCATGATCCCCTCGCTCCGTCCCAAGAGCGCCTTGGCGGAAGCGCCGCCGACCAGGATCAGGACCTGGGGATTGACGAGCTCGATATGGCGTTCGACGAAGGGCAGGCACAGGGCGACCTCGGCCGCGGTCGGTGGGCGATTGCCCGGCGGTCGCCAGTAGATGATGTTGGTGATGTAGAAGTTGGTCCGGTCGAGGCCGATCCATTTGACCATGCGGTCGAGAAGCCGGCCGCTGACTCCGACGAAGGGCAGACCCTGGCGATCCTCTTCGGCCCCCGGAGCCTCGCCGATGAACATCACCCTGGCATTGGGATCGCCGTCGCCGAACACCAGGTTGGTGGCGGTTTGCTTGAGCGCGCAGCCCTCAAGGACCTCGAGCGCACTGCGCAGTTCCGCGAGCGTGGTGGCGGCCCCGGCCAGGCTGCGGGGGTCCCGGTTGTCGAGCGGCAACGCGCCCCCGGCAGGCGCCGGCCCCGGCTTCTCCGGCCGGCGGGCAGGTGCGCCGCCCTTCACCACCTCGGGGGATCGCGGCCGGCTGGCGTAGCGGTCGACCGGGGCCTCGCCGATCGCCTCGTCGGCGCCGACCGCGATATACCATTTGAGGAGCTTGTCGAGCGCGGCAAAGCTGGTCATGCTGGTTGGAACATACCATATGCGCGACGGGCCTGGCAGTGCCTGTGAGCCTTGCTATGGATGGGCCAGGGGGTCTGGCCGAAGAGGGGGCATGGAACGAGAATCGATGAAGTTTGACGTGGTGATCGTGGGCGCCGGCCCGGCGGGCCTGTCCGCCGCGATCCGGCTCAAGCAGTTGGCTGTCGAGCACGGGCACGATGTAACCGTCTGCGTCCTGGAGAAGGGCTCGGAGGTCGGCGCCCATATCCTTTCGGGCGCGGTCCTCGAGCCGCGGGCCCTCGACGAACTTCTCCCCGATTGGTCGGAGCGCGGCGCCCCGCTCAACACCCCGGCCACCGAGGACCGGTTCCTGTTCCTCACCGAAAAGAGGGCGTTTCGCCTGCCGCCGCCGCCGCAGATGCGCAACCACGGCAATTACATCATCAGCCTGGGCAATTTGTGCCGCTGGCTCGCCGCTCAGGCCGAGGAGCTGGGGGTCGAGATCTATCCCGGCTTCGCCGCGGCCGAGGTCCGCTACGACAACAACGGTGCCGTCCGCGGTGTGGCGATCGGCGACATGGGCGTCGGCCGGGACGGCCAGCCCACCGACAATTACATGCCCGGGATGGAGCTTGTGGCCAGCTACACCCTGTTCGCCGAGGGCTGCCGGGGGTCGCTCACCAAGACCCTGTTTGAGCGCTTCCGTTTGGGCGACGGCGTCGATCCCCAGACCTACGGCATCGGCCTCAAGGAGCTGTGGGAGGTCGATCCGGCGAAACACCGGCCGGGGCTGGTCGTCCACACCGTCGGCTGGCCCATGGACCGGCGCACCTATGGCGGTTCGTTCCTTTATCACCTGGAGGACAATCAGGTTTCGGTCGGCTTCGTCATCGGGCTCGATTACGAGAATCCCCATTTGAGTCCGTTCGACGAGCTGCAGCGGTTCAAGACCCATCCGGCAATCCGCCCCACCTTCGAGGGCGGCCGGCGCATCGCCTATGGCGCGCGCGCCCTCAATGAAGGCGGCTTCCAGTCGATTCCGAAGCTGATCTTTCCGGGCGGCGCGCTCGTTGGCGCCGCCGCCGGCTTCATGAACGTGCCCAAGATCAAAGGCACCCACACCGCCATGAAGTCCGGCATGACCGCCGCCGAGGTTGCCTTCGCCGCGGTCCGGGAGGGCGCCTCCGGAGAGCTCGAGGATTATCCTCGGCGGCTGAAAGCCTCGTGGCTGTGGGACGAGCTGGCCGTGGTCCGTAACATCCGCCCGTCGTTCCGCTGGGGTTTCTTCGCCGGCCTCGCCTACGCGGCGGTCGACACTTTTGTGTTGCGCGGGCGGGCGCCGTGGACCTTCCACCACCATGAGGATCACACCCGGCTCAGGAAGGCCAGCGAATGCCCGAGGATCGCGTATCCCAAGCCCGACGGGGTGCTGACCTTCGATAAACTGTCCTCGGTGTACGTTTCCAACACCAATCACGAGGAAAATCAGCCCTGCCACCTCCAGATCGGGGATCCAGAGGTGCCGATCAGGGTGAACCTGGCGCTCTACGACGCTCCGGAGCAGCGTTACTGCCCGGCCGGGGTCTACGAGATCGTGACCGATGAGGGCGGCGCGAATCCGCGATTGCAGATCAACGCGCAGAACTGCGTCCACTGCAAGACCTGCGATATCAAGGATCCGACTCAGAACATAAACTGGGTGTCGCCGGAGGGGGGTGGCGGACCGAACTATCCGAACATGTGAGGCGCCGCGGCCGGCGAGTCCGGCCGGCGCGCGACGATGGCGGCCCGAGGCCTTGGGGGGAGCCGGTTTCGCGGGGCGCGACCGCCCAGGCCTTGCCATGGATTCATCCAGGGGGCGGCGTAGATTCATCCAGGGGGCGGCGCCCGAGGGCTCGCCGGCCAATATTGCCAAGGGTGCGGAGGCTCGGTGCCAAGGGATTGTCGAGCTCAGCCGGTCTCGGCTAGACTTCGCCCGTTGCAGCGTTGCTTCCGGCGGCGGACGGGAGCCATGAGGAAGCAGATGTTCACCAGCAGTTTGCGCGAGCTAGCGGTCCTGAAGCTGATTGCCGTTTTGGCGTTTGTCGCGCTCCTGCCGACTGCCTGTGTGGTTGGCGGGAAGGGCGCGGACCTCGCCGGGACCGCGGCCGGCTCGGCCAGCAAGGTTAAAGCTGCGGCCATTGCGCCTGTGCCCTCTCCCTTCGGCAGTTATCTCGCCGGGCGGCACGCCGAAGTGAACTACGACCTCGGGGCGGCGGCGGATTTCATGGCCGGCGCGCTGGATAGAGACCCTGCGAACCCCGAGCTGTTGGAGCGGACCTACCGGCTGATGGCCGGGGAGGGGCGGATGAGGGAGACGGCGGAGCTCGCCCGTCGCGTGCTCGAGCTGAACCCCGATGCGCCGCTCTCGGGCGTCACGCTGGTCGTCGAGGCGGTGGAAGCGGGCGATTATAAGGCCGCCCGCAAGCGCCTCTCCGCCTTGCCTCGCACCGGGCTCGACCAGACCATCGTGCCGCTCCTCGAAGCGTGGGTGTTGTTCGCCAACGACGAATTGGATTCAGCCCTCGATGTCCTTGAGCCGGAGGACGAGGACAGCAGCTTCGCCCCGCTTTACGACCTGCATGCCGCCCTGATTAACGACTTGGCCGGCCGGCCGGAGGAGGCCGAGCGGCGCTACCGCAACGTCCTCGAGGGTGCCGCCAGGATTCCCTTTCGCATGATCGAGACGGTTGCCTCCTTCTACCAGCGCACCGGACGGCCCGAGGAGGCGGGGGCGCTTTACGCCGACTTTGAGGAGGAGAATCCGGGTTCAGTCCTGGTTCAACTGGCGTTGGAGCGCTTTGATGCGGGCCTCGTGCCCGAGCCCGTGGTGGGCACCGCCAAGGACGGCCTGGCCGAGGTGCTGTTCAACCTGGCCAGCGTGCTCAATCGGGAGGACGCCACCCAGATGGCGCTGATCTTCGCCCGGATGGCGCTCTACCTCAGGCCCGATTTCGACATCGTCCGGATGTTGCTTGCCGAGGTCCTGGAAAGACAAGGCCGCTATGAGGCGGCCATTGCGGCTTATGAACGGGTCGGGACCGACTCGCCGTTTCACTGGTTCGCCCGCCTGCGTCTCGCCAGCAATCTCATTGCGGTCGAGCGGACCGAGGAGGCCATCGAACGGCTCAACGCCATGGCCGGGGCCCGGCCCGACCGCCCGGACGTCCTGATCAGCCTGGGCGACGTCCTGCGCGGCATGGAGCGCTTCGCCGAGGCGGTCGAGGCATATGACCGGGCGATCGAGCGAATTCCCGAGCTCGAGCGGCGGCATTGGGGCCTGCTTTACGCCCGCGGGATCGCCCTCGAGCGATCCAAGCAGTGGCCCCGGGCCGAGGCCGATTTCCTGCGCGCCCTCGAGTTCGAGCCCGACCAGCCCTTGGTGCTCAATTACCTCGGCTATTCCTGGGTCGAGCTCGGCGCCAACATGAAACGGGCGCAGGAGATGATCGAGCGGGCGGTCGAGCTCAGACCCAATGACGGCTATATCATCGATAGCCTGGGCTGGGTGCTGTACCGCACCGGCCACTACCGGCAGGCGGTCGCCCACCTCGAGCGCGCCGTCGAGCTGAGGCCCGAGGACGCCACGATCAACGACCATCTGGGCGACGCCTACTGGAAGGTCGGGCGCCTCAATGAGGCGCGCTTCCAGTGGCAACGGGCGCTCTCGCTCGAGCCCGATGCCGAGCTTGCGGCAAGCATCGAGGCCAAGCTGATGCGAGGCCTCGATGTCGAGGTGCGGGCGGAAGGCGGCAGTTGAGCCGACCCGCCCGGCAGCAGGGCCCCACCGGGGAGGTTCGGGCCGCGGCGCCGGCCAAGCTCAATCTTTACCTCCACGTCCTCGGGCGTCGGGCCGACGGCTACCATCTGCTCGACAGCCTGGTCGCTTTCGCCGCGCTCGGCGACACGGTTTCGGTGCGCCCGGCTGGGCGCTTGACGGTTTCGGTCAGCGGACCGTTCGGGGCGGCCCTTGCCGACGAGCCGGACAACCTGGTGCTGCGGGCCGCGCGGCGTTTGGCCGAGGCCAAAGCCGTGCCCGCCGGCGGCGCCATCGAACTGGTGAAAAGGCTGCCGGTTTCGGCCGGGCTTGGCGGCGGGTCGAGCGACGCCGCGGCGGTCTTGAGGGCCTTTGACCGGTTATGGGGACTGGGCATGGAAGGAGCGGAGCTCAACCAGCTGGCGCGCGACCTTGGCGCCGACGTGCCGGTGTGTATCGCCGGCCGGGCATCCTTTGTCGGCGGCATCGGCGCGGCCGTGGAACCGGCGCCGGCCTTGCCCCAGGCGGCTCTCGTGCTGGCCAATCCCGGCGTGCCGCTTGCGACCAAAGAGGTCTACGCCGCCCACCGCGGCGCCGGGTCGGAGCCGGCGCGGTTCCGCGAAGCGCCGCGCGACACGGCGCATTTGGCGGCGCTGCTCGCGGCGCGGCGGAATGATCTGACCGAGCCTGCCCAGGCCCTCGTCCCGGCCATCGGCACGGTGCTCGAGGCGCTGGCGGGGAAGCCCGGGTGCCTGCTGGCCCGAATGTCGGGCAGCGGCCCCACCTGCTTTGGCCTGTTCGCGGACGCCGCCGCCGCCGAACGCGCGGCGAAGGCGCTTGCCGCCGACCATCCCGACTGGTGGCTCAAGCCCACCGCCCTTATCGGCGACGTGCGGGAACTTGCGGAGGGGGCTTGAGGGTGCGCCTGGCGTCGGGCTCCGCGCCGGGCGTTAGCGTCCGGCTGGCGGCGGCTCCTCGCCCAAAAACAAGCCCATATGGGCCAAAAGCTCTTCCGAGGGCCGGCCGTCGACCTCGAGATCGACAAATTCCTGGTACTCCCGAATGGCGTTGGTCGTGCGTTCGCCGGCGATGCCATCCGGCGACCCGGGATCGAAGTCCAGACGGATCAAAATCTTTTGAATGTCGCTGATGAGCTCGGGCGTCGGCTTGGCCGCCTCTCTTGAGGTTGCGGGAAGCAGCAGCGCCGAGGCGGTGAGCTGGGGGGCGGCCGGGATTTCGCCGTCGGCTTCGCGCGCAAGCGCCCTGGCCTCGGCGAGCCGATCGGGGGTCAGACGCGCCGCGACCTCGCGCACCCTGGCTTCCGCGTCCGCGTTGCCGCGGGCGCTGGCCAGGCTGTACCACTTGAAGGCGACATCGTCGTTTTTGGGCACGCCGAAACCGTTTTCGTGGAGCGCGCCAAGTTCATATTGGGCCCTTGCCAAGCCCTGTTCGGCCGCCTTGCGGAGCCATCTCTCGGCCTCGAAATAGTCCTGGAGAATGCCTCTGCCCCTGGCATAGGCAATGCCGACACTGTATTGGGCCAGGACATGGCCTTGCTCCGCGGCGTCCAAATACCACAGTAGCGCCGCAAGCGAATCCTGCTGGACACCGAGCCCCTTCTCGGAGAGCGCGGCCAGGTTGTATTGGGCGTTCGCCAGCCCTTGAAGCGCGGCCTCGCGCAACCAGTGCGCGGCCGCCGGGTAATCCTTGGGCACCCCGCGACCCTGGGCGTAGATGAGGGCGAGGTCGTGTTGTGCCTCGGCATCGCCCTTGGCGGCCTCGTCTTGCAGCGATTTAATGAGCGCGGACGGGACGGTATCGGGTTTGGCGGCGGTTTGGGCTTCGACCGACCCGGAATCCTCTCTCGCCGACAGTTGCTCCTTCGGCGGCGGCGGCGACGACTCGACTCCGATGGCTCCACCCGGCGGGGGGTCCGATATCGCGATCCGCTTGTCGAGGGGCGCAGAATCCTGGCTCAACCACAGAAGGACCCAGGCCGCGGCGGCGAGCCCGGCGAGCAAGGCCGCCGCAGCGATCAGCCACCGGGTGGGAATGACGATGGGCACGGGCGCGGGCGAATCCTTGTCGTGCTTATCGTGCGCCGCCGCCTCCTCGGCGGAGACCCCGCCTGGAGCAGGGGTCGAAAGGGCTTCCCGAACGGTCCCGGCGGCGGCCGGCGAGGGATCGTGAGGCGCCTTGTCCCGCACTTCCGCCGGCGCCTCGACGGGTTTTTTGAGGCTCGCAAGCTGCTCTTCGAGGGTCTTGACCGCCTTCCCGAGCGGCGTCACTGCTTGGTCCATATGGCGCTCGATGGCGTCGACCTGCTGCGACAAGGCATCGAGGGCGGCGAGGATTTCCTCATCCGTGGCGTCCCGGCCCGTGGACTGTTCGGCGCCCCGGGCGGGAGGCTCGCCGACCGGTTCCGCCGGCCCGGAGGGCTCAGGGCTTGCGCCGGCGGTCGCAGGCGGCGCCTCGGGGGCGGCTTGTGTCCCCTCGCGGGATTCGGCGGTCGATGTGGGGCGATCGGTCGAGCTCGGTGCCTGGGCGGCTCCCGCTCGGACGCGGCCATGGATTATCTGTTCGACCCACTCCTCGACGGTCAAGCCGGAGGCCCTGGCTGCCGCTTCGGCGGCCGCTCGGGTTTCCGGATCGAGAGCCTGGACCCGCGGATCAGGTTTCTTCTTGCGCACTTCACTGCCTCAGGACTGCCTCAGGATAGGTTGACGCGCGGGCTTGCCGTATCCCAGGCCCAAGATCCCAGGCCCAAGAAGGATCCAGCTATTTTCATATACCAAGGATCGGAGGACAAGGGCTAACCCGAGGCGCGGCGCAGGTCGCAGCGGGTGAGGAGGAGATCGGGCGGTGAGCGGGTGAGGAGGAGATCGGGCGGTGAGCGGGTGAGGCGGTAAGGTAATGAGTAAGGTAATGAGTTCGGAACTCAGCCCAATATGTGTAAGGGTTATGGGCGGACCCGTTGGGCCGGAATCCTTGCCCGCCCGCCCTAAGCCCGCCGCCGTCTGAACCAGCGGAGGAGCAGGCGGCGAAAGAAGCTCCCCCCACCACCACCCTTCGTCGTCGTCTCTTCCAGCTTTTCCAGCCGATCGTGGAAGCGTGACAACGCTCGCTCCACAGGCGCGGTCGACACGGCGGCAACCGTGCTGACCTCTTTAATCTGTTCCGAGAGCGCGCTAACCGTCTTGACCAGTGGAGCGATGGTCTCGGCGGTCTTGGCTTCCGCCTCCTCGATCCTTTGGGTCAACTTTTGGATGTTTTCGAGCAATGCCTCGGTGGTGAGCGCTGGCGGCAGATGACTGCTGACAACGTTCTGAGGCTTGACTTCCTGTCTGAACTCACTGGTTGCGGCGTTGAAAATCGCCTGGGTAAGCCACGAGCCAGGAGGCAGGCCGGCCTTCCGGGCGGCCAGGTTTACCGCTGCGCGGGCTTCCGGTTCCAGCCCCTCTAATGACTCGGGGGGATCGACGCGATCGGCGTGCGGCATGGCATGCTCGCCGGCCGATCCCGCCGGTCTGGAGGTCTCGAATTCCGCGGTGGCGGTCTGCGGCGGGGCCTCGGGAGCGGCTTGCGCCCGGTGGCCGGGTTCGGCGGCCGGCATGGGCCCGTCCGCCGGGCCCGGGACCCCGCCCGGGGGCCCGCTGGTACCGTGCCGGATCGCTCGTTCGATCCATTCCTCGAGGGCTAGCCCGGAGGCCTGGGCCGCAGCCTCGGCGGCGGCGCGGGCCTCCGGATCGAGGTCCTCAACCCGTAGGTCAGGTTTTGTTTCGCGCACTGCACCGCCTCGGGATCGGTTAATTCCCGATCTTGCCGTATCCCGAGTCCAAGATTCACTCGGTTATTTATTATACAACAAGGGGTTGGAGCACAAGGGATAATCCGAAGGCCGGTCCAAATCGCGCGCCGGATGCGGATGTGGATCGTGACGGACCGCACCCTCGTAGTCTGCGCAATGGGTGCGCCCGCTATGTCCTGGATTCTCCTACTGGGGCTATGCCGGCCTACTGGGGCTATGCCGGCGCGTCGATTGAAACCCGCCGCCGCTCGGACTACTCGGACTAACGGAAGAACAAGCCGCGACGGGCGCCGCGGCCTCCCACCCGATCTTCCGGCCTTTCCAGCTTTTCCAGCCGCTCGTTGAGTCGCGCCAGCGCCCGCTCCATGGGTGCCGACGAGGTGGCCGGGCCGGCTTTGACCGCTTCGAGCTGCGCCGAGAGCTGGTTGACCGTTCGGGCCAGCGGAGCGATGGATTCCGCCATCTTGGCTTCCGTCGTCTCGATCCTTTCGGCCAGTTTTTGGATGCTTTCGATCAACGTGCGTTGGTCGAGGATCTCGGCAGAAAGTTGCTGCTGAGGCTCTGGGGATTGCAAGCCTTTCCTAAACTCGTTAGCGGCGGCGCCCAGAATCGTTTGGGTAAGCCACCTGCCAAGCGGCAGGCCGGCCTTGCGGGCGGCCAGCTTTGCCGCTTCGCGGGCTTCCGGTTCCACCCCGTCTACGTGCCAAGCTGAATCTAAATCCATGGCGCGCCTGATCAAATCTCCATTTAAGAATCGCCATGTAAGATTATGTGTAAAAAAATAAGCCGTCCAACAAGATGGTTCTACATTCTTTCCGGCATTAGATCACGTGTTCGCGAACCTTCCGCATTGGTGAGTGTATAGTTTCGGCGGTTCGCCTTCGGGCGGCATCCCGCGTCCTCTGGGGCCGATGCGCGCGCCCGCCCCTGCGGGGAAGGTTGAGCCTTCAATGATGAACGCTGGTCGGCGCGCCGGGGCTTGGACGGCCATGCTTGCTTGATATCTCCGGCGAGTATCAGTCGGTCCCCGGCGCCTATCTTAAATCCGCGCGCCACCCCGCCGGGCGTGTCCTTCGTGCCGGGAAGTCGATGCTCAGGGGGTGCCTTCGCCGCCCATGCCGCTCAACGGCTTGAGCCCAAGCAGCGCCGGGAGCCCGCTTTTAAGGGCGAGGACGTCTAGGTCTTTTGGTGGCTCGCGGCGCGGCGCGCGCGCCGGCTTTCTTGGTCCGCGCCGGCTTCTTGCTCCGGGGAGGCTTGCGACGCTCCTCCGCCACCATGCGGAGGATTTGCGCGAGCTCCTCGGTCTGGCGGACGGTGAGACCCTCCTCCACCACCACAAGGGCGATTCGCGCTGGATTGTCGACGGTCAACAAGGCGCGGGCATGGCCGGCGGTGAGTTTTCCCTTCGCCACCAGGTCTTTGACGGGCTTGGCCAGTTTCAACAAGCGCAGGGTGTTTGAGACGTGGCTGCGGCTCTTGCCCACCGCCTTGGCCAGAGGCCCCTGGCGGACGCCGAAATCCTCTGCGAGCCGGCGATAGCCTTCCGCTTCCTCCAGCGGCGTGAGGTCCTCACGCTGGAGGTTTTCCACCAGCGCGAGTTCCAAGGCCTCGCGATCCGAAAGATTGATGATGATGACCGGGACCTCGGCGAGCTGGGCCCGTGTGGCCGCCCGCCAGCGCCGTTCCCCGGCGACGATTTCATATGAACCCGGTGCCCCGGGGTCAGGCCGCACGACGATCGGTTGCAGCATGCCCTTTTCGCGGATGGAGTGAGTGAGCGCCCGGATATTTTTCGCCTTTGTGACCCGCTGGCTTGTGATCCGGCCGGGACGGAGCGAGGCGACCGGCACATGCCAGATCCAATGCGCCGTCTCGGGCGAGACGCCCGCGCCGCGTTGTTCGGCCGCCGGTGCCTGTTGCCCGGGCATCCCAGCCGGCGGCCCGGCTCGGCCCAGTTCCGTGGCGCTCACGTTCTTGATCACCCGGCTCAACCATGCGCCCAGCGGCACACCCGCCGCGTCGGCCGCCTGCTGGGCGGTTTGCCGGGATTCTTGGGAAATCCCTGACGCCCGCCCAGGCTGTCCAGATCCCTTTACGTCGGAGGGGCGGTCAGAGTCACTCATGGCACGCACCATATTCGATAAGCGTCCGCGAGTATTTCACCAAATTTATATACTGTCGAGGTGTGTGATGGCACATTTGCCATATCCTGGATCCTGAATCGCGCCCACCGCCGCGGGCTTCTCCCGAAGCCGGGTAATGGGGCGCGGGAGCCCGGCTTCAGGATCAACCCGCGGGTGGGCTGACCGGATTCTGAACCGCGGGCCTTGCCCGGCGTCGCGTGCTGCCGGAGGCGAAGTTATACCATCAGGCGCGCGCCGCGATGGGGCGGCTGGAAGCGGGTAATAGCGGTACACGGCGGGGCAGGGCGTGTAGTATCGCGCTTTCGAGTCCGCTCTTTGATTTGCCAACGGTGGAAATAGGCGGTGGAAATAGGGTAGCGTCCGACCGGGCCACCGCAGGCGAGGCGCGCCGGCGCCCGGTTTCCGCCGGCGTCGCGGGAGAATGGGTTGTTAGCCGGTCAGTTAATCGTCAATTGCCAATCGCTAGCCACTATACCTTCAGGGGGCGTATCGGACCATGTCGGACAAAGTTGCGCTGATTACGGGCGTCACCGGCCAGGACGGCGCTTATCTCGCCGAGTTTCTGCTCGATAAGGGCTATATCGTACACGGGGTGAAACGGCGCTCGTCGTCTTTCAACACGGCCCGCGTCGATCATCTCTACCAAGACCCGCATGAGAGGAACGTCCGCTTCTTCATGCATTACGGCGATCTGACCGACGCCACCAACCTGATTCGCCTGGTTCAGGAAACAAAGCCGACAGAGATATACAACCTGGCGGCCCAGAGCCACGTGCAGGTGAGCTTCGAGACGGCGGAGTACACCGCCAACGCCGACGCCCTCGGCACCCTGAGGCTGTTGGAGGCGATTCGCATCCTCGGCCTTGAGGACCAGGTGCGCTTCTACCAGGCATCGACGTCGGAAATGTACGGCCAGGCAACAGAGCGGCCGCAGCGGGAGACAACCCCGTTCCGCCCCCGCAGCCCCTACGCCGCGGCCAAGCTATATGCCTACTGGATCACCGTGAACTACCGCGAAGCCTATGGCATGCACGCCTCCAACGGCATCGCGTTCAATCACGAAGGCCCGACCCGCGGCGAAACCTTTGTGACGCGCAAGATCACCCGCGCCGTCGCCGCCATCGAGCTGGGTCTGCAGAGGCGCCTGTATCTGGGCAACCTGGACGCCAAGCGTGACTGGGGCCATGCCCGGGATTATGGGGAAGGCATGTGGCTGATCCTGCAACAGCCTGAGCCCGACGATTACGTGCTCGCCACCGGCGAATCCCACTCGGTGCGCGAGTTCGTGGAGCTGGCCTTTCGCTGCGTCGATCGGCAGGTCAAGTGGCAAGGTGGGGGCGTGGGAGAGAGGGGGCTCGACGCCCGCGACGGCGAGGTGCTGGTGGAGATCGACCCGCGCTACTTCCGCCCGACCGAGGCCGACTGGCTCGAAGGCGATCCGGCCAAGGCGCGCCAGCGGCTGGGCTGGCGCCACAAGACGAGCTTTCCCGATCTCGTGCGCGAGATGGTCGAGGCCGACCTGGAGGCGGTGAAGCGTGAGCATGAGTTCTACGGTCGCTCGGCTTGACCCGCCGTTCCGGCTCGAGGGCCGGCGCGTCTGGGTCGCCGGCCACAGGGGCATGGTGGGGGCGGCGCTCATGCGGCGCCTGGCCGCCGAGGGCTGCGAGGTTTTGACCGCGACGCGCGATGTGGCCGACTTGCGGCGCCAGGACCAGACCGAAGGTTGGTTGGCGGAGAAGAGACCCGAGGTCATCTTCCTCGCCGCCGCGACGGTCGGCGGGATTCTCGTCAACGACAACCGGCCGGCCGCGTTCATCTACGACAACCTGGCGATCGAGACCAACGTCGTCCACGCCGCCTGGAAGACGGGCGCGGTCAAGCTCTTGTTCTTGGGCTCGTCCTGTATCTATCCCAGGTTGGCGCCCCAGCCGATGGCCGAGGACGCGCTCTTGACCGGGCCGTTGGAGCCGACCAACCAGTGGTACGCCGTGGCTAAGATCGCGGGCTTGAAGATGTGCCAAGCCTACCGGCGTCAGTACGGGGCCGACTTCATCGCCGCCATGCCGACCAACTTATACGGCCCCGGCGACAATTTCGAGCTTGCCTCGAGCCACGTGATTCCCGCGCTCGTCGCCAAGATCCACCGCGCCAAGGCCGACGGGCTGGAGGCCGTGGAGATCTGGGGCACGGGAAAACCCAGGCGCGAGTTCCTCTATGTGGACGACCTGGCGGACGCGCTCATTTTTTTGGTCAAGTGCTATTCGGACGAGGCGCCGATCAATGTCGGCACCGGCACCGACGTGACGATCGGCGAGCTGGCCCGGATGATCGCCGAGGTCGTGGGATTTGAGGGCGGCTTCAGGTTCAATCCCGGGCGTCCGGACGGCACCCCCCGGAAGCTCCTGGAGGTGAGCCGGCTCAAAAGCCTCGGCTGGGCCCCCCGAACGGGGCTCAGCGAGGGGCTGGCCAAGACCTACGCGTGGTTCTTGGACAACGTCGCCGAGCCAGCCTGACCGACCCGCGCCGTCTCGGCGAATGACCTTTTCGATCAGAAGGTTGCGAAGGCTGCCCGGAGACTCACAACGCGTGATCGTCGTTTCCGGGCGGGTCGGCTCGGGTAGAGCGGGGAGGAAGGGCATGAAAGTCGTCATCGTCGTGCTCGGATTGGTCATCGGGCTCGTCTCTCCTCCGGCGTTGGCCGATCATCGTTGCGAGGAACTGCATGAGGCCGCGTGGGCCGGGGAGACCGGGCGGCTGCGCTCGCTTCTCGATGAAGGCGAGGACGTCGACTGCCGCGACCCGGAGTTCGGGGAGACCGCGCTGATGGATGCGGCCTACTGGGCCGAGCCGGAAGCCGCCGGCGTGCTGCTTCGCTATGGGGCGGCGGTGAATGCGCGGGACTATGACGGCAACACCGCCCTGGACCATGTGGAGATGGGATGGTTCGACTATTTTTTCCTCGAGGACGAGGAAGACCCCGGCTTCGAGGCGCGCCTGGATGAGGTCGAGGAGTTGCTGGTCCAGGCCGGGGGTCTTTACGGCGAGGAGTTCTGACGACAACGGATCAATAGCCGATGGCGTGGATGGGTGGCGGCGGCGCCCGCGCGGCGGTCATTCACGGATCGGGGTTTATTGCGAGGGGGCCGATTTGGGCGTATGTTGCCGGCGCCACTGCTGGGGCGTAGCCAAGTGGCAAGGCAACGGGTTTTGGTCCCGTGACCGCAGGTTCGAATCCTGCCGCCCCAGCCAGGCCTCTTCCGATCTCGACACCGCTTGTGATGGATCCGGTGGCACCGCCCGCCGCCGGGTTTCCTGAACCCTGAAGCCGGGTTTCCTGAACCCCGAATCAGATGAGGGGCGGCTTGTCGGAACGTGACAGCTTGTCGGCGAGGCGGGTGGGCTCGGGCAGGCGATAGCGCGTGGTGCAGCGCATCACATAGTCGATCGCTGCCTCGAGCGAGACCCGGTGCCCGATCGAGACATAGACCGGCTTGACGCGGATGCGGGTGCGAAGCACCGCGCCGATCACCTCGCCGCGATCGACCAGCGGGGCCCGATCGCCGCGCCCGGGCCCCGGCTCGTCATGGGTGCCGACGAGACGCGACTTGGCGACGCCGATCGACGGCAGCCCCGCGATGAGCCCGAGATGGCAGGCGATACCGAAGCGCCGGGGATGGGCCAGGCCCTGACCATCGCAGAGCAGGAGATCGGGCGCCGCTTCGAGGCGCTCGAGCGCGTCGAGCACCGCCGGCATCTCCCGGAAGGAGAGCAGGCCCGGCACGTACGGGAAGGTCACCTCGCGCCGCGCGATCGCCCAGGTCGTGAGCGAAAGGTCGGCGAGGCGCAGCACCACGACCGCTGCGCGGGCAATCCTGCCGCCGTCCTCGAAGCCCACGTCGACGCCGCCCACGTGGCGCACGGGGCCGAGCCGGTCGTCTCTCACGACTTGGCGGCTCAGGTCCTTCTGGAGCGCGACCGCCTCCGGCACGGAGAGGGACCATGAATGGAGCTGGGAGATCTTCATCCCGACTCTGCCCTTCGCCCGCCCACCTGGACCGGGCAAGCGCCTAGCCTTCCTTCTCAAGCTCGAGGGCGGCGGAGTTGATGCAGTAGCGCTTGTGGGTGGGCGCGGGGCCGTCGTCGAAGACGTGGCCGAGATGGGCGTCGCAGACGCCGCACAGCACTTCGACCCGCTGCATCCCTGAGCTGTCGTCGATCTCGGTCCGCACGCTGTCGTCCCGTATCGGCGCGAGGAAGCTCGGCCAGCCGGTGCCCGAGTCGAACTTCCGCTCGGAGCCGAACAGCGCGTTGCCGCAGCACACGCACCGGTAGGCGCCCTTGTCCTTGCAGTCGTTGTAGGCCCCTGAGAACGGCCGTTCCGTGCCCTTCTGGCGGCAGACCCGGTACTGTTCAGGGGTGAGCTCCCGCCGCCATTCCTCGTCGGATTTGATCACTTTGTCTTTCATGGCTTGCATCGTCTTTCCGGAAGCTCGGGTGAGAGACACGAGCCCGGACCTATCCTGGCAGGGACCTATCCTGGCAGGGTGGAACGGTGAAGGAAACGGGTTTGAGCGCGGCCCGGCAGGGGATGGATGAGACCGTCTTTGCCGCGCGCCGGGATCATGGCAAGCCCACGAGGACGACCTCGCTGGCGTCGAGGGCGCGGACGGACTCCGGGCGGGGGGCGGCGCCCACCGTCGGCCGGGCCGTCTCCCAGTGGGCCGAGACGCACAGGACGGCCTCGGGCCGGGCGAGTTCGGCCCCCAGCCCCTTGAGAAAATTTTGCGTCGGCCCGGGTTCGACGGCCAGGGTCGGGGCGCCGTGGCCGACGAACAGGCTGGGCAAACCAGTCGAGGAACTCATCCCTCTTTAATCTCGACGACCGGTGTCCAGTTCGCCATACGCCTGGCCCGCCGCTCCGTCGCGGTCTCGCCGTCATAGGTGACCGAGGCAGAGGCCTGCGTGAGCACCTGCGCCGCATCGAGGGTGTTGATGTTGATCGTGGCGTAGGACGAGCCGCCCGCCGTCAATACCGCGCCAAGGTACACACCGCATTCCCTGCAGATTAAAAAGTCCGCCGTCTTCAGGGCGAAGCGGTAGCGGTTGACGCGCCCCGGGTCACGCACCGTTATGTGAACCCGACCGGCCGGATCGGAGGTGTAGCGCGCGCCATGGGTCCGGCAGAAGGAACAGGTGCAGGCCCTGACCGGAAGCTGTTCGGGTCTGAGCCTCGTCTCGAAGGTGACACCCAGGTTCCCGCAATGGCATCGACCGGAGAATGATGTGGTTTCCGTCCTCACTCAGCCATCTCTCCCTCGAAGAAAGGCCAGCCTCTAACCTCCCGCAGTTGGGCGCTCGTGTTCCCCGAAGCCGTCCGGGGCGACCGGCAGAG
The DNA here is from genome assembly GCA_022571365.1 of Pseudomonadota bacterium. Lineage (GTDB taxonomy): Bacteria > Pseudomonadota > Alphaproteobacteria > JACZXZ01. The sequence goes on from JACZXZ010000018.1 coordinate 28,501, forward strand.
GTTATATCAGCCGGGCCTTGGCCGGCCAGACGGTTTTGGCCCGCACCGACCGCGGCCCGGACCCGATCATCGAGCCGGATCGACCTCGCCGTCTTCGCGGGCGCGGATGGCGAGTGCACCGACCCGGGTGACGGCGCAGCCATCGCGTGCGCCCCTGGCCCGGGCCGGCCGCGCGGACGGTGTCCCTCAGAACTCCCGGCCGATCGCCGCGTCGAGCGAGAGCCGGCCGCCGCCGCCGCGGAAGAAGATGGCGATCATGAGGATCGCCCACAGCAATGGATACTCGTACCCGCTATTGCTCCAGAAAAAGCCGTTGCCGAGATGCACCTGGAACACCGTGACCAGCAGCAGGATGGTCGCCGCCATCGCCGCTGGCCGAGTCAGGAATCCGATCGCCACGGCCGCCCCGCCGAAAAACTCGACGGAGCCCACCAAATAGGCGAGCGGCAGCCCGGGCTCGAGGCCGATTTGGCTGAAGAACCCGGCCGTTGCGTTGATGTCGCCGCCGAACCAGCCGAACAGCTTCTGTGCTCCATGGGGCATCAGGAACAGGCCGGCGAAAATGCGGATGACGGGATAGGTCAGCGGCGAGAGGGCATCATAAAGCCCGTTCAGGGCCGGAATGATCCGTTTGGTCGATGACATGCCGTTGCTCATAGCCTTTCCCCCTTGATTAGAGTTCGGTTGTGCGATCAACCCTGAGGCAAATCCACCAGCACGATCTCGCTGGTGTCGAGGGCTCGGATGGTCACGGCGCCGGCCTCCGTGATGGCGCAGCCGTCGCGCGGGCCGACGATCATGCCGTTGACTTCCAATCTGCCCCGCGCGGCGACCAGATAGCCCTTTCGGCCACTGGCAAATTCGTGCGCGATGATCTCTCCGGCCGCAACGGTCGCGCCCAGGATCGCGGCGTCCTGGCGGATCGGCAAGGCTTCGGGGTCGTCCCCCGGCCGGCCCGAGGCCAGGGTCACCAGTTTGCCGGCGCGGTCTTCGCGGGGGAACGGGCGCGTCGCCCAGCCCGGCTCGAGGTCCTTTGTCGAAGGCTCGATCCAGATCTGGAACAGCTCGGTCGGCTCGTCCTCGTGGTTGAATTCCGAATGGCGGATGCCCGTGCCCGCCGACATCACCTGGACGCTGCCGGCCTCGGTGCGGCCCTTGCTGCCCAGATGGTCCTCATGGGTGATGGCGCCCCGGCGCACGTAGGTGATGATTTCCATGTCCCGGTGGCCGTGCATGGGAAAGCCGCCACCCGGGCGGATGGTGTCGTCGTTCCACACCCTCAAGGGGCCGAGGCCCATGCGCCGGGGATTGTAATAGTCGGCGAAGCTGAAATGGTAGCGCGCCGACAGCCAGTCATTGTCGAACCGGCCGAGCTCGGCGAAGGGGATCACCTCGATCATGTCACGCCGCCTTCAGCCGGTCCCGGTTATGGGGGGCGGCAAGGTCGATCTCCGGGCCGCGGGGCACGATGCCGGTGGGGTTGATGGTTTCGTGGCTTCCGTAGTAGTGGCGCTTGATGTGGTCCATGTTCACCGTCTCGGCCACCCCCGGCACCTGATAGAGCTCGCGGGTGTAGTTCCACAGATTTTCGTAGTCGACGAGACGCCTCAGGTTGCATTTGAAATGGCCGTAATAGACGGCGTCGAACCGCACCAGCGTCGTGAACAGCCGCCAGTCGGCCTCGGTGAGGCGCTCGCCCACGAGATAGCGTTGGCGGGCGAGGCGCCCCTCTATTTGGTCGAGGGCCTGGAACAGCGCGTCGAACGCCTCGCCATAGGCGTCCTGGGTGGTGGCGAAGCCGCATTTGTAGACCCCGTTGTTGATGTTCTCGTAGACTAGCTCGTTGATCTCCTCGATCTCGCCCCGAAGCTCTTCGGGATAGAAGTCCGCCTCCCCGTCGCCGAACCCACGGTTGAACATGCGGATGATCTCGGATGACTCGTTGTTGACGATGACGCGGGTCTTCTTGTCCCACAGCACCGGCACGGTGACCCGGCCGGTATAGTCCGGCTTGGCCGTGGTGTAGGCCTGATGCAGGTGGCTGAATCCATTGACGGTGTCGGGGATGCAGCCCGGGCCGTCGCTGAACATCCAGCCGTCGGCGCCCATATGGGGGTCGACCACCGACACCGAGATCGCGTCCTCGAGCCGCTTGAGCCGGCGGAAGATGAGGGTGCGGTGGGCCCACGGGCAGGCCAGGGAGACATAGAGATGGTAGCGCCCGGGCTCGGCCTTGAAGCCCGACGATCCGTCCGCCGTCAGCCACTCCCGGAAGGCGCTTTCCTGGCGGACGAACCGGCCGCCGGTCTTTGCGGTGTCGTACCACGCATCGCGCCACTGTCCATCGACCAGAAGTCCCATTGTCCAGCTCCTTCACGTCTCACGCGCGATCCGGGCGCGGGCCCCGGCAGCGCCCGGCGCGGGGTGAGGGCTTGGATCCGCTGCTCCGACGTTGTGGCAGGCGGCCCATGCCTAACCGCCGATGACCTGCTCCAGATAGGCCCGGATCGCGTTGGACGGGACGGCGTAGGCCAGCTTGGGAGACACATAGGGAGTTTTGCCGAGGTCGCCCAGGGCGAAGCTGGCCACGATGCCGATCGTCTCGCCCTTGCGGTTGAAAACCGGCCCCCCGGAATGGCCGGGTTGGACGTCGATGTACATCTTGATCGCGTCGTCGTAGCCATACCCGATGTATTCCAGCCTCTGGGGCCATTTCGGATCGACCACCATGCCGAGGGCGACGACGCCCTTGCGGTTGTCGGGCGTGCCGATCGCCAGCACGTACTGGCCCTTTTGCACCTGGCGGGAATCGGCCAGCTTCGCCACCTGCATGCCGGCGAACGGTTGGATCTTCAGCACCGCGAGCTCGCGCGCCGGGTCGACGTGGATGATCGCGGCCTCGTGGACCCCGCCGTCCACGGTCGTGACCTCGGCCGTGAACCGCGTATCGAGGGCGATGTGCGCGACGGTGATCACATAGCCCCTGGGATCGACGATAAAGCCGCTGGCGCCGTTGATGATGGGCCGCCCGCCCCGGTTTTTCCCTCCCGAGGCCCGCGCGTCCGGGTCGAGGATGAGGACCCTGACATAGGAGGGCGAAAGCCGCTCGGCGAGCTCGCGATATCCATCGAAGCGCAGCGCTTCCTCCTCCCCATAGGGATAGGAGAGCACAACTCTTTGGGTTTTCGGCGCGCCCGCGAGACAGCCCGCGAGCACGGCCGAAAACACGCAGATTATGAGGCGCAAGCGGTTCATCGTGTCGGTCTGAAGCTCTCTTGTTTAACGGCCGACCATCGCCGGGTTTAACGGCCGACCGGCGCCGGCTGTGACCTTCAGGTCATCAAGGAATCGCCGCTGCCAGGGCTATAGCATCGCCGGGCTCGCAAGACAAACGGCGATCAAGACGGCCGGGCTCGAAAGACAAACGCGCCGGGCCCTCCGGGCGCGCTTGCCGGCTGTGGCTCTTGTCACGGGCGCGTCCCGCCTCGGCGCCGCCCGGCTTCAGCCTGGGGCGGGTCCCAGCTCTTCCTTCAACGGTCCGAGGTATTTCTCGTATTGCCGCCAACGGCCGACCGAGGAGGTGTAGATCGGCTGGCGGGCCTGCCAGAAGCTCAAGGTCCGAATCGGTCGGTCGTGCTCGTGAAAGGCAAGGCATCTGTCATCCCATTCGAGCCCGCAGAACTCGATGATCCGCCGGCTCACCCCTTCCTGGTCCGCGACCAGCTCCTCGTAGGCGACCTCGAGCATCGGCAACGGCGAGGCGCGCCGCCAGTGGGCCATGATTCGCTCGTACTGCCGGTAGACGATGCCCAGGTGGGTCAGGTCGTAGGAGTAATCCCAGACCCGGGGGATGTTGTGGAAATAGCAGGACAGGCAGGTGTCCAGGGGATCGCGCCGGCAGTGGATGATGCGGGCCTTGGAGAACATGAGGGCGATGAGGCCCAGCCGCAATAAGTTGTTCGGCATCTTGTCGGTGATGCGCTCGGCCGCCTCTGAGTGGCTCCGCAAATGGTCCAGATAGCCCTCGGCCAGCTGGCGGGCGGTCTCGCGGTCGATAAGGGCCGCGCAGTCGGGATAGGGGGTCGAGGCCTTCAAGGTTGCCGGCAAGGTGCCGACCATCCGGGTCAGATAGCTCAGCTCGCCGGCGCCGAAGGCTTGGGGATGGCTGGCGATGATCTGCTCGACCAGCGTGGTGCCGGAGCGGGGCATGCCGACGATGAAGACGGGAAGTTCGGAGTCGCTGCCCGCCCATTGCCGTTGCTCGAAGAAGTCCTTGGTAAACACGGAAATCACTTTGCTCACGAACTGGACGTAGACCTCGGTGTCGAAATTGGCCTCCTTGCACCTGAGCTCGTTGGCCGTCCGGTAATGGCTGAAGGCCTCGTCGACCGACCCCTGGTCGTCCAGAATCTTGGCCCAGGCGAAGTGAAGGTTGGCGCGGTCGGCGGCCGGCAGGTCCGGCTTTTCCAGCAAAGTCTCGAGCCGCGTCGTGGCCTCCTTGCCTGGGGTGAAGCTTTTGTTGATCACCAGGTTGTAATGGGCTCGGGTGAGCTCCGGCTTGAGTTCGATCGCCTTCTGGTGGCACGCGACCGCTTCCCCGAAGCGGCCCTGCTGCTGGTAGCAGATCCCCAGATTGTAATGGGCTTCGGCGCGGTCGGGATCGAGCTCCAGGACCCGCCGCAGGTGGCTCATCGCCCCGTCGAGGTCGTCCCGCAACATCAGCGTATTGGCCAGGTTGTTGTGGGCCATGGCGAAATCGGGATCAAGCTCCGTGGCCCGCCGGAAACTCGCGATGGCTTCCTCTATCTTGTCCTGTTGCTTCAAGGTGTTGCCCAGGACGAAATGGATCTCGGCGTCATCGGGCTTAAGCGTCGCCGCCTCCTGGAGGCTGGAGACGGCTTCGTCCGTTTCGCCGGCCAGCGCCAGGGCTTTTCCCAGGCGGGAATGGGCGAGGGCGTCCTTGGGATGAATCGCCGTCGCCTCGCGATAATGGGAGATCGCTTCCCTCCGCTTGCCCTGGCGCTCCAGGACGCCCGCCAGGTTGTAATGCGCCGCCGCCATATCGGGCTTTAGCTCCAGCGCCTTGCCGTAGCAGGCGATCGCCTCTTCCTCCTTGCCTTGGTGGGCCAGGACGTTGCCCAGATTGTGGTGGACCTGCGGCGAGTCGGGCGCGATCGCCAGGGCCCGCCGGTAGGCCGCGATCGCCTCTTCCTTCTCGCCCTGCCGCGCCAGGGTGTCCGCCAGGTTTGACAGCGCGCGCGCGTCGTCCGGCTGGATGGCCAGCGCCTGGCGGTAGTGCGAGGCCGCTTCCTCGAGCTTGCCCAGGGCGCGGTAGGCCTCGCCCAGGTTGTTGTGATAGACGGCCACCCCGCCGGCAAGCGCGATGGCCTTGCTGATGTTGGAGATGGCGACGTCATGCTGGTTGGCCTGATGGGCGAGCACGCCCAGGAGGTGCAGCGCGTCGGCATTATCGGGCTGGTTTTGCAGGACCCGCCGGTACAGGATCTCGGCCTTGCGCAAGCGGCCGGCCTGGTGGTGCTCCAGGGCGGCGGTCAACGCCTTTGTCGTCCTCGCCCGGGGCGCCGCTTTGTCCCGCGAAGAGCCTGGTTTCCCGGTTTGGTCCGCCATCAACCGCCTTTCTTCCCCGATAACGACCCTGCTCGAGGCGCCCTCAGGTCTCGGTGAGTCCGAGCGACTCCTTCAACGGTCCGAGGTATTTCTCGTAGTGCCGCCAACGGCCGACCGAGGAGGTGTAGATCGGCTGGCGGACCTGCCAGAGACTCGCGGTCTGGATCGGTCGTTCGAGCTCGTGGAAGGCGAGGCACTTGTCATCCCATTCCAGCCCGCAGAAATCGATGATCTCCCGGCTCCCCTTTTCCTGGTTCGAGACCAGTTCCTCATAAGAGACCTCCAGCATCGGCACTGGGGAGGCGCTCCGCCAATGGTGCATGAGCTTTTGGTATTGGCGGTAGTGGAGGCCGAGTTCCCTCAGATCATAGGCAAAATTCAAGACGCTCTTGAAGTTCTGGAAGTAGCAGGACAGGCAGGTGTCCATGGGATCGCGCCGGCAGTGGATGATGCGGGCCTTGGGGAACAACAGGGCGATGAAGCCGAGGAAATTGAAATTTCCCGGCGCCTTGTCCGTGATCCGATCCGCGTCGCTCGAAAAGCCGCGAAGATGTTCGAGGTACCCGTCAGCGAGGCGGCGGGCGGCATCCCGGTCGATCAGGGTGGCGCACTCGGGATAGGGGGTCGGGGTATTGAGGGTTTTCGGCAGGGTGCTGACCATGCGGTTGATCTCGGTCAACTCCCCGGCGCCGAAGGCTTGGCTATGGCTGGCGATGATCTGCTCGACCAGGGTTGTGCCCGACCGGGGCATGCCGATGACGAACACGGGAAGCTCGGAGGCCACCCCGAGGGATGCCCTCTTTTTGAGGAACTCTTTGGTGAAAGTCGAAATCAGGCCGTCGACGCGGCGCTCGTCCCCTTCGGCGTCGTAGTTTATGTCTTTATGCGCCAGCTCGTTCGCCACCCGATAATGGGTGAAGGCCTCGTCATACCGTCCGAGGTCGTCGAAGATCTTCGCCAGGCCGAAATTCGCCCCGATGCGCTGCGCCGGCCTGAGATCTTTATCGTTGAGGAAGCCCTTGAGGTGGGCAATTTCATCGTCCGCCGAGGTAAACTTCCGGCCGCTCACCGAACCGAGATAGGCACCCACCCCGTCGGGGTCGAGGGCGATGGTTTGTCGGAACCATTCCTCGGCCTCCTCGAAACGGCCCATGATCTGGAGGCAACGGCCTATACCCGCATGCGCCCTGGCCAGGTCCGGCTTGATGGCCAGCGCCTGATGGTAGCTTTCGGTCGCTTCCTCGATCCGGCCAAGGTTCTGGAGGCAGCTCCCTATGCTCGCGTGCGCCGCGCCGAGGTCGGGCTTGATGGCCAGCGCCTGGCGGTAGCTTTCGATCGCTTCCTCGTCCCGATCCTGCTCGCCGAGGCAGGCCCCCAGCTCGTAATGCGCCGTGACGAGATCCGGCTTGATCGCCAGGGCCTGCCGCAGGGCCGTCATCGCCTCGTCGAGCTTCTCCTGCTCCTTGAGGGTGCGGCCGAGATTGTAGAGGGCTTCCGGATAATCGACCTTGAGGGCCACGGCCTGCTGGAAGCTGGCGACGGCGTCCTCGAGCGCGCCGTTCTGGCGCAGCGCTTCACCCAGGTTGTGATGGGTCTCGGCGCCTTTGGGCAGGATGTTAAGGGCCTGGCGGTAGTGGGCGATCGCGTCGTCGAGCTTGCTTTGGCTGAAAAAGGCGTTGGCCAGGTTCTTGTGCGT
>JACZXZ010000075.1 GCA_022571365.1 Pseudomonadota bacterium
AGTAGCAAAATAGATCGACCAATGCACCAAGAAAAATCGCATAACATATTGATATTGTTGACAATTGGCAACAAGCTGTAGAAAAAAGCGCAGTTTCTTGCCGGTCTCAGACTCAAGAGCTTTTTGTCTCGGGGTTGCCGCTCTCTCAGGAAGGTGCGCGGCGCCGGAGACTTTGCGCTTGTCACCTTTTTTGCGTGCGCGCACTGCTGGCTTTGCCCTGGCCTTTTTAGCCGGCGCCCTTCGTTCAAGGGCGTCGCGGATTTCAACGGCAATTCGTGCAAGCGCTCGGCCGATTTGGGGAGAAGTAAGAGGCTCGAAACGAAGCTCACGCCAATCGACATGATTGCGGGTGGCGATGATTTCGGCAAGCGAATCGGATTTCCGCTTCTCCGCATCATTGAGGAGCGGTGAATCCACATAATAGACAGGCAAAATGAGGTCGTTGCGCTCAAGCTTCTTTTCACGCTTCAGGAACTTCTCGAGTTCGTCTCGGCAGGCGGGGCTCTCAAAAAAGCCGGGCGTGATGATCGGAATTAGGAATGTAACGTCATCAAGGGACTTATCGATACGCTCCTTCCAGTTTTGACCCCATTTAATGTCATCTCGATCTTGAAAAATCGGGAATTTCTTGCCTGTTTGAACCTGGACTTCCGCCGATAGACGTTTTTGGAATTCGGTCAGGCGTCCGTGGTCATGCTCGTCCACCAGGCGAACGTAGCTCATAAAGGCTACAGGTGTTCGAGAAGTCACGACCTTGGGCATCGGCGTCTCGGGTGATAGTAAACCAGCACTTTGGCAAACATGTATTGCCTAATAGACACTCCCAGCGACTATAGCGATATTTGGTCAAACCGTGTTGCCAATAAACCTTCTCGCCGACAAATTCTGCTCGCCGCACATTCCACGGATATTTGAGGGCTCGGGTCCGGCGCCGCGGGCGGTGCGCCGAGGACCTGACCCAAGGGACCGGGTTCGACGCCGCCCGCCCGGCCATTGCTTGCGATCAGCCCCGGCCCTATGTTCGAACCGAGCTTGAGCGCGCCGCACCCATTGCTCCCATGACCGACCTCGCCCACATCCGCAATTTCGCGATCATCGCCCATATCGACCACGGCAAGTCGACCCTCGCCGACCGGCTCATCGAACGCTGCGGGAGCCTGCCCGAGCGCGAATTCCGGGACCAGGTGCTGGACACCATGGAGCTCGAGCGCGAGCGCGGCATCACCATCAAGGCCCAGACCGTGCGCCTGACATACCAGGCCCTGGACGGCGAGACCTATCAGCTCAACCTCATGGACACGCCCGGCCACGTCGACTTCGCCTACGAGGTGAGCCGGTCCCTGGCCGCCTGCGAGGGCTCGTTGCTGGTGGTGGACGCCAGCCAGGGGGTCGAGGCCCAGACGCTCGCCAACGTCTATGCCGCGCTGAACAACGACCACGAGATCGTGCCGGTGTTGAACAAGATCGACCTCGCGGCCGCCGAGCCGGAGCGCGTCCGCCAGCAGATCCAAGAGGTGGCCGGGCTCGAAGCCTCGGCCGCGCTCCTCGCCTCGGCCAAGACCGGCGAAGGAATCGAGGCGGTGCTGGAGGCGCTCGTCACCCGCCTGCCGCCGCCCCGGGGCGAGGCCGACAAGCCCTTGAAGGCGCTCTTGGTGGACAGCTGGTACGACCCCTATCTGGGCGTGGTGATCCTGGTCAGGGTCGTGGACGGGAGGCTGGCCAAGGGCGTGAAGCTCAAGATGATGGCGACCGGCGCGGTGCACGAGGCCGAGCGCGTCGGCATCTTCACGCCCAAGCCCGAGATGATCGAGGCGCTTGGCCCCGGCGAGATCGGGTTCGTGACCGCCGGCATCAAGCACGTCGCCGACTGCAAGGTGGGCGACACCCTGACCGACGACCGCCGGCCCGCGGGGCGGCCGCTGCCCGGCTTCAAACCGACCATGCCGGTGGTGTTCTCGGGCCTGTTTCCGGCCGAGGCGGTCGATTACGAGCGGCTTCGCGAGAGCCTGGCGAAGCTCGCCTTGAATGACGCGAGCTTCGTCCACGAGCCCGAGACCTCGGCCGCCCTCGGCCTCGGCTTCCGCTGCGGCTTTCTGGGCCTGTTGCATCTCGAGATCGTCCAGGAGCGCCTCAAGCGCGAGTTCGGCCTCGACCTGGTCGCCACCGCCCCCAGCGTCATCTACCGGGTCCATTTGCGCGACGGAGGGGTCCTGGAGCTCCACAACCCCGCCGACATGCCCGAGGCGGTCAGGATCGACCATATCGAGGAGCCGTGGATCAAGGCCACCATCCTGGTGCCGGACGACTACCTGGGCGCGGTGCTGGCGCTGTGCGAGGACCGGCGCGGCGTGCAGGTCAACCTCACCTATGCCGGCAGCCGCGCCATGGTGGTCTACCGCCTGCCCTTGAACGAGGCGGTCCATGACCTCTACGACCGGCTCAAATCGGTGAGCCGCGGTTACGCCAGCTTCGACTATCAGCTCGACGGCTACGCCGAGAGCGAGCTGGTCAAGATGTCCGTGCTCATCAACGGCGAGCCGGTCGACGCGCTCGCCGCCATCGTCCACCGCAGCCACGCCGAGGCCCGCGGCCGGGCGCTGTGCCGGCGCTTGAAGGAGCTGATCCCGCGCCAGTTGTTCAAGATCGCGATCCAGGCGGCGATCGGCGGCCGCATCATCGCCCGGGAGACGGTGAGCGCATTCAGGAAGGACGTGACCGCCAAGTGCTACGGCGGCGACGTGACCCGCAAGCGCAAGCTCTTGGACAAGCAGAAGGCGGGCAAGAAGCGCATGCGCCGGATCGGCAAGGTGGAGATTCCCCACACCGTCTTCCTGGCGGCCTTGAAGACGGACGACGGCTGACCGACCGGGGCGGGCGGGGATTGAGTCCCACCCAAGGGTCCCCCTCCCGAGGGACCTCGGCACGCCTCCCTCTCACCCCCTAACAGAGGACCGTCCAGAGGACCGTCGAGCCGGGCGGGCACGGGCTCGCCTTCCGCGCCCGCGGGCACGGCGCTGTCCGACCTCAGGCTTGGCTCTCGACCTCAGGCCTGGCCCTCGATGCGTTCCATGTCGTCGTCGGAAAAGCCGAAATGGTGGCCGACCTCATGGATCAACACATGGCGCACCAAGCGGGCCAGATCCTCGCCACTCTCGCACCAGTAATCCAGGAGCGGACGGCGGTAGAGGAATATCATGTCGACGTCGTCAGGCGTGTCGGCGACGCTCTTGCGGTCCAGGGACACGCCGCGGTAGAGGCCCAACAGGTCGAAGGGCGAAGCAAGCTCCATCTCCCGCTCGGTCTCCGCGTCGGGAAACTCCTCGACCCGCACGACCACGTCCCGGACGTGGCGGGCGAGCTCGGGCGGCAGGGTGGCGAGCCCAGCCCGGGCGATGGCCTCGATGTCGGCGAGGCTGGGCGGCGCGTCGTGGAAGGGCTTGGTGCGGCGAGCGGCCATGGGGGCGAGGTTAGCGCGGCTTGACCTCCCGGCCAAGCCCGGCCGGTGGCCGCTCCTGGCATGGAAGATCGCGCCGGCCACGGCGCGAGGGTGAGACAGCGCGGCGGATGGGCGGAATCGCGCACGCCGGCGCCCGGAGCCGCGCAGCTTCGCTCCTACGGCCTTGCCCCTGAGGCCCCGAGTCCTGCTATAGTGTCGGTGGGAGGTTGGCGGCGGACGGGCCTCTCGCCAATCCGGTCAGATCCGGAAGGAAGCAGCCGTAACGAGCCCAGGCTCGGGTCGCCTCACCAGCCTCCCGCCCCGCCGCCGCGTGCTGTTAAAAAAAAGCCGCCGGGCCCCGATGTCTGAAAGCCACGCCCCCGCTCCCTACCGCGTCCTCGCCCGCAAATACCGGCCCGCCACCTTCGCCGAACTCATCGGCCAGGCCGCCATGGTGCGGACCCTGACCAACGCCATTTCCTCCGGACGGCTTGCCCACGCCTTCATCCTCACCGGGGTACGCGGCGTTGGCAAGACCACCACGGCGCGCATCATCGCCCGGGCCTTGAACTGCATCGGCCCCGACGGCAAGGGCGGGCCGACGGCGGAGCCCTGCGGGCGGTGCGAGCATTGCGTCGCCATCACCGAGGACCGCCATGTCGACGTGCTGGAGATGGACGCCGCCAGCCGCACCGGCGTCGACGACATAAGGGAGCTGATCGAGGGGGTCAAATACCGGCCGATCTCGGCGCGCGAGAAGGTCTACATCATCGACGAAGTCCACATGCTGTCCAGGCACGCCTTCAACGCGCTCCTGAAGACCCTCGAGGAGCCGCCCGAACACGTCAAATTCGTCTTCGCCACCACGGAAATCCGCAAAATCCCGGTGACCGTGGTGTCGCGCTGCCAGCGGTTCGACCTGCGCCGGGTGGACGCGGAAACGCTCGCCGGTCATCTCGCCGCCATCGCCGAGAAGGAGGACGCGAAGGTGAGGCCGGACGCGATGGCGCTGATCGCGCGCGCCGCCGACGGCTCGGTGCGCGACGGGCTGTCGCTCCTCGACCAGGCCATCGCCGATTTCGGCGCCCACGACGACGCCGGCGAAATCACGGCGGAGCAGGTCCGCGACATGCTGGGCCTGGCCGATCGGACCCAGCTGTTCGACCTGTTCGACGCGGTGATGAAGGGCGAGATCAAATCGGCCCTCGAGCTGTTGGCCGAGATGTACAAGGCCGGCGCCGATCCAGTCGTGGTGCTCCAGGACCTGCTCGAGCTCACCCACTGGCTCACCCGGGTCAAGGTTGTCCCGGAGGCGGCCCGGGCGCTCGACGTTCCGGAGGCCGAGCGGGTGGTCGGCCGCGACATGGCGGAGCGGCTTTCCATGTCGGTGCTGGTGCGGGCCTGGCAGATGCTGCTCAAGGGCCTTTCCGAGGCCCAGAGCGCACCCTTGCCGTTTCAGGCGACCGAGATGGTGTTGGTGCGCCTGGCCTACGCCGCCGACCTGCCGGCACCGGCCGAGATCGTCGCGGCCCTGGCCCATTCCCCCGCGCCGCCGCCGACGGCCGCAGCCGCCCCGACCGCCGCCGCCCCGGCCGCCCGGGTCGGTGGGGCCGGTGGGGACGAACCGGAGTTCTTGCCATCGGGCGCCCCTGGAACCGGGGCCGAGCCCGTCGGGTCGAAAACGATGGATGCGGCTCCGGGAACGCCGAATCAGCCCCGGGCCGCACTGGCCGCCAGCCCCGAGCCGGCGCCGCCGGCCCCCGCCGAGCCGCTTGCCGAACCGGGGAATTTCGAGGCGGTCGTCGCCCTGTTCGCCGAGAAGGGCGAGACAGAGTTGCATTCCCGTCTTCTGAACGATGTGCATCTGGTACATTTCGAGCCCGGCCGCATCGAGTTCCGCCCGGGCGGGCGCGCCCCCCGTGACCTTGCCAACCGGCTCGGCGAGATGCTGGGCCGCTGGACCGGCCGGCGCTGGGTGGTCAGCGTCTCAAGCGCCCGCGGCGAGTCGACGCTCGCCGAGCAAGCCACCCAAGGGGCGGACCAGCGCCAGGCCGGGGTCGCCGACGACCCGTTGGTCAAGGCCGTGCTCGAGACCTTCCCTGGCGCCACCATCGGCCCCGTGCACGAGCTCGGATCCCGGGCACCGGCAGAGGAGGCGCGGCTCGACCCGGCGGGAGGTGGCGCGGCGGCCGACCCGGAAGCAACCGATGGAGGAGGGGACTCATGAAGGATCTCGGCCAGCTCATGAAACGGGCCCAGGAGATGCAGGCCAAGATGGCCGATATGCAGAAGGAGCTGGCCGCGGTGGAGGTCGTCGGACAGGCCGGCGGCGGCATGGTCCAGGTGACCTTGAACGGCAAGGGCGAAGCCAAGCATGTCAAGGTCGACCGGACGCTCGTCGACCCGAAGGAGGTCGAGATGCTGGAGGATCTGATCGTCGCCGCCTTCAACGACGCCAGGGCCAAGGTCGAGGCCCACATCGCCGAGAAGATGCGGGAGCTCACCGGCGGCCTCGACCTGCCCCCGGGCATGCAGTTGCCATTTTAGCTGTTAGCCGTCAGCGATCAGTTATCAGCATTTAGCCGTCAGCAGTCCGTTGAGGTCGTTCACCACGGAGGCGCGAGGCTCGTGACCGACGGCTCGCAAATTGTTGAAGGCTGAGGGCTGACGGCTGAAGGCTAAAAGCTAATGGCTTCAGAAACTTCCGACATCGAACGCTTGATCCAATTGCTCGCCAAGCTTCCGGGGCTGGGGCCGCGCTCGGCCCGGCGCGCGGCGCTCTATCTCATCAGGCGGCGGGCCCAGCTCATGGAGCCGCTGGCCCAGGCCCTGGCCGAGGCGGCGGCGAACATCCGCACCTGCACGGCCTGCGGCAACATCGACACCGCCGACCCCTGCGGCATCTGCACCGATCCCCGACGCGATGCTTCGCTGATCTGCATCGTCGAGGGGGTGGCGGACTTGTGGGCGCTCGAACGCACCGCGGCCTTCCGCGGCCGCTACCACGTGCTCGGGGGAGTCCTCTCGGCGCTGGATGGAGTCGGGCCCGACGAGCTCAACATCGCGGGGCTCGTGAGGCGTGCCAGCGAGCAACAAGTCAAGGAGATGATCATCGCGACCGGGGCCACGGTCGACGGCCAGACCACCGCCCATTACCTTGCCGAACGCTTGAAGGGCCTCGACGTCACCGTCTCGCGCCTGGCCCACGGGGTGCCGGTCGGCGGCGAACTCGACTACCTGGACGACGGCACGATCACGGCGGCGCTTAAAGACCGGCGGCCGTTCTGAGTCAGCTGTTAGCAATTAGCCGTTAGCAATTAGCAGGAGCGATGGCAGCTGCGGAAGGCCGCCGCCAACGACATGGCCGAGCTGGCAGCCGATTGCTGACGGCTAACAGCTAATGGCTAACCGCTAGTAGCTAACGGCGTCTAGTCCGCCTTGATCGCCTCCGGCGGCGGGGACATCCCGGCGGCGCTTTTCTCTTCCCTCTGGTCTTCGAGTTCCACATCCTCGATCCGTTCGGCGCGCCGGGTCACCTTTTCGGTCGAGATGCGGATCTGACGCATGTCCTCGTACGCCAGCTCGAAGTGGCGCTGCAGCTTGGCGACCCGGTCGTCGAGGCGGAGCACGTCCTCCATCATGGTGCGGACCTCGATCTGGATGACTCCCGCCTGCTCGCGCATGCGCACGTCCTTGAGAACCGCGCGCACCGTGTTGAGGATCGCCATCATAGTGGTGGGCGAGACGATCCCCACCCTGGCCCGGCGCGCCTTCTCGACCACCTCGGGAAAGTTCGCGTGCACCTCGGCGTAGACGGCTTCCGAGGGCAGGAACATCAGCGTCCATTCGGCGGTCTCGCCGGGGACGCTGTATTTGTCGGCGATGTCCCGGACGTGGGTCATGATGTCGGTGCCGAAGCTGCGTGCTGCCGCCTGACGTGCCGCCTCGTCCGCGGCGTTGCGCAGAGCCCGGTAGCTTTCCAACGGAAACTTGGCGTCGATGGCGATCGGGCCAGGCGGATTGGGAAGTTTGATGAGGCAGTCCACGCGCTTGCCGTTGGAGAGGGTCGCCTGGAACTGGTAGGCCGAAGGCGGCAGGATGTCCCGTACGAGATTTTGTAATTGGACATCGCCGAATGCCCCACGCGCCTGCTTGTTCGCCAGGATGTCCTGGAGTCCGACCACCTGGCTCGACAACTCCGTGATGTTCTTCTGGGCGGCGTCGATCACGGCCAACCGTTCCTTGAGGTCGCCCATGGTCTTGGACGCCTCACCTGCCGACTTGGCGAGGGCCTCTGTCACCCGGCGGGCGACCTCGTCGAGGCGCCCCTCGAGGATTTTGGCGAGCTCCCGTTCCTGCGCCCGCAGGCGTTCGGAGATCTGGTTCTGGGCCGCCGCCTGGCTTTCCGCCAGTTGCGAGAGCCGCCCGCTGAGCTCGGCGAGGCTGGCGCCGTCCGGGCGCGCCCGGGCGCGGCGCAGGATCAACACGGCGGCCAGCCCGCCGACCAGCGCCGCGCCCGCGATCACCAGGGCGAAACTTGCTTCCATATCTTCGCTCCCCGCGCGGGTGGGTCCGAAGCTAAGCGCGAGGCTTGAGCCTACCACGGCCGCGGCTCGTGCGCACCGGGAGACAAGGCCGCCCGAGCCATGCGCCTTGACGGGCCGGCAAAGCCGCCATACCTAGGGGGGAATTTAACCCCTTAACGGCCCTGGAGCCATGGCGATCCTGCCTGTCATCACCGCGCCCGATCCCCGTCTCAAGGTGAAGTCCAAGCCGGTCGAGCGGGCCGACGACGAGATCCGCAGGCTGATGGACGACATGCTGGAGACCATGTATGAGGCTCCGGGCATCGGTCTTTCCGCGGTCCAGGTCGGCGTCCACAAGCGGGTGATCGTCATCGACCTCGCCAAGGAGGGCGAGGAGCCACAGCCCCTCAAGCTCGCCAACCCGGAGATCCTCTGGCTGTCCGGCGAGACGGTCACCTTCGAGGAGGGGTGCCTTTCGGTGCCCGGCTTCTATGCCGAGGTGACCCGCCCGGCCGGGATCAGAATCCGCTACCTGGACCCCGAGAACGAGGCGCGCGAGCTGGCGGCCGATGGCCTGCTCGCCACCGTAATCCATCACGAGATGGACCACCTCGACGGCATCCTGTTCATCGACCACCTGACGGCGCTCAGGCGCAACATCATCCTGCGTAAACTCGCCAAGGCGCGCAGAGCCAAGCCCCCGGCCCGCGTCGCGGCCCCCGGCGCCTGATTCATGGGGCGGCTCAGCCTCGCGTTCTTCGGAACGCCGGACTTCGCCGTGCCCGTGCTC
The DNA here is from genome assembly GCA_022571365.1 of Pseudomonadota bacterium. Classification (GTDB taxonomy): domain Bacteria; phylum Pseudomonadota; class Alphaproteobacteria; genus JACZXZ01. The sequence goes on from JACZXZ010000075.1 coordinate 8,753, forward strand.
GCCGGGCTCCTGGAGGCGGGGCACGGCGTCGTCTGCGTC
>JACZXZ010000019.1 GCA_022571365.1 Pseudomonadota bacterium
AATTCGCCTGGCAAAAATATTTGTCCCGACATTTCCCAAATGACAATACCGAATGTTCAAATCTCCCCCACGACGGGTCCCGGGTGTCATTGATCTGGATCAATCGCCATCCAAAGGCCATTCTCGTGGCCCTCTGGCGGCTCGCGGGGACAAGACCAGCGGCCCAGACTTGATCCCGGGGATCAGGGCGCACCGGTCCCCTTTAGCGGCCTCGCTCATCCTGATTTGACCCCACTCATGCAGCCTTTGGCGGTGGTGCCCGGAGCCTGCCGCGCGCCTTCGGCCGACCCCCGAACATGCCGCCCCCGCCGCGGGCCATTCATCCCGGCAACGAGGGATGGTAGATAACCGGCGGTTTTTGATATTCTGCCGCTCCAGGGCTCGAGGAATGCTCCAACCGGGACCGAAGCAAGAAACGCAAAGAGCAAGAAACCCAGAGGAGGGAGAGAGGCCCATGAAGTCTCATGCGCGCGTGGTGGTGATCGGCGGCGGCATCTTCGGCTGCAGCCTGCTTTATCACCTGACCAAGCTGGGTTGGTCGGACGTGGTGTTGGTGGAGAAGGGCGAGCTGACCTCGGGCTCGACCTGGCACGCGGCGGGCAACACGCCCCATTTCGAAGCCAGCCTCAATATGACCCAGGTGCAGATGTACAGCACCGACCTTTACCAGCGGCTCGAGGCCGAGACCGGCCAGGCCACCGGCTTCCACAAGAGCGGCAGCATCCGGCTGGCGACGACCCGGGACCGCATGGACCAGTTCAAGCAAGTGCGCGCCCAGGCGCGCTACCTCGACCTGCCGTTCGAGATAATCGGCCCCAATGAAATCAAGTCCCTCCATCCCTTCCTTTCGCTCGATGACGTGGTCGGCGGCGCCTACACCCCGGCGGACGGCTTTGTCGATCCGGCGAGCGTGACCCAAGCCATGGCCAAGGGCGCGCGCATGGGCGGCGCCGAGATCTACCGCCACACCCGGGTCACGGGTCTTGCGCAAAAGCCCAACGGCGAATGGGAGGTGACGACGGACAAGGGGACCATCACGGCCGAAATCGTGGTCAACGCCGCCGGCGCCTTCGCCGTCGAAATCGGCGCCATGGTGGGGTTGTCCCTGCCCATCATCATGGTGGAGCACCAGTATCTGGTGACCGAGAGCATCCCCGAGATCGAGGCCTTCGGGAGCCTGCTTCCCGTGATCCGCGACCCGGACGCGTCGTTTTACCTGCGCCAGGAACAAAACGGCCTGGATTTCGGGCCCTACGAGACCACGGGCGCCAAGACCTGGGGAGTCGACGGGATACCCTCCGACTTCGACCAGGAACTGCTGGCGCCCGACCTCGACCGGATCCAGCCTTTCATCGAGATGGGAATGGAACGCGTGCCGATTCTGAAGACGGTCGGCATCAAGGAAGTCATCAACGGTCCGATCTCCCATACCCCGGACGGCGGTGTGCTGCTGGGCCCGGCCTTCGGGCTGGACAATTTCTGGCTTGCCTGTGGGGCCAGCGTCGGCATCTCCCAGGGCGGCGGCTGCGGCAAGTACCTGGCCCAGTGGATGGTCGAGGGGGAGGCGGAGATCGACATGCTGGAGCTCGACTCCCGCCGCTTCGGGCCATACGCCACCAAGGACTATAGCGTCGCCAAGGCCCTCCAGACCTATCATTGCATGTACTTCATATCCTATCCCAACGAGGAACGGCCCGCCGGCCGTCCGGCCCGGACCGATCCGCTCTACGAGCGGCACAAGGCCGAGGGCGCCGTGCTCGGCGAGAGGTTCGGCTGGGAGCGTCCGACCTGGTTCGCGCCCAAGGGCGTCGAGCCGGTGGATCAGCTCAGCTTCAGGCGGACCAACTGGTTCCCCCATGTCGGCGCGGAATGCCGGGCGGTGCGCGAGCGCGTCGGCGTCCTAGACCTTACCAGCTTCGCCAAATACGAGGTGTCGGGACCGGGGGCGGAAGCCTTTCTGGACCGGTTGTGCGCCAACCGCCTGCCACGGAAGATCGGCGGCATCGTGCTGACCCACATGCTCACGGAACGGGGCGGGATCGAATGCGAGATGACGATCACGCGGGTCGCGCCCGACCGGTTCTATATACTCTCCGGGGCCGTGGCGGAGCTTCACGATCTCGACTGGATGCGGCGCCATATGCCCGAGGACGGCGGCGTCGTCATCGATAATGTCACGATGGACTATGGCACGCTGGTGGTGGCGGGGCCGCGCGCGAGAGAGGTGCTGGCGAAACTGACCGAGGCCGACCTGTCCAACGCGGCGTTCCCCTGGCTTTCGGCGCAGGAGATCACCGTGGGCAACGTCCGGGCATGGGCGCTGAGGATCAACTATGTGGGCGAGCTCGGCTGGGAACTGCACCATCCGATCGCGCACCAGCTAGCGCTCTACGAGGCGCTCATGGCCGCCGGCGAGGCGTCCGGCATCGCCAACTTCGGCACCCGGGCCATGGACTCCCTGCGCCTGGAGAAGGGCTACCGGGCCTGGGGCACCGAGCTGACCACGGAAGTCACGCCGCTCGAGGCCGGCCTGGACCGATTCATCCGGCTCGACAAGGGCGACTTCATCGGCCGCGAGGCGCTGGTCGAGGCCAAGCGCAAGGGGTTCAAGTGGAAGTGCGTCTGCCTCACCGTCGAGGCGGACGATACCGACGCCTACCCCAACCAACCGGTGCTCGCCGACGGCAAGGTCGAGGGTATCGTCACCTCCGGCGGCTACGGCCACGTGGTCGAGCAAAGCATCGCGCTGGCCTATGTGAACCTGCCGTACACGGCGCCGGGCACGGCGCTCGCCATCGACATCCTGGGCCAGCTACGCCCCGCCAAGGTAGTCGAAGCGCCGCTCTACGACCCGGAAAACTTGAGGCTCAGGAGCTGAGGTTTGAGGCGCCGGGGGAACGCGGGTGGGCGGCCGGCCGCGCCCTCAGCCTCGATCGAGGCCATGTTGGCCCACACGACGACAACCGCCCCGAGCGCCAGACCGAGCCCGGCGGTGAGCCATTTGTTCCGGGTTTTCATTATTCAGTTCCCTGATACCCCCCTGGTCCCCCGATATCCTTTTTAAATTAATCCCCCGCGCCGACACAGGGAGGGAGAGTACCGACGCGGGGGAAAGAACGGCGTGATCCCATGGGATGGAATGCGCCGATCAATGCCAATTTCAACTATAGCCTGATAAACTATAACCCAATAAATGTATACTCGATAGCTATACGTATGTATAGTCATACACTTGAAAATTGTATAGGTCGTAACAGAAGAAATTACCTATGTGGCGGCGTCGGCGCCGCTTGACCCAGAGGATCATCCTGGCCGTCCCGCGCCGGACGACAGTCTGGATCGGCCCCGCAGGCGCGCGCTTTCCTCCCGCACATCCGAAGCCACGGCGGGGCAAATCCCGGTGTTCGACCCCTCCCCTTGAACCTCCTGCTTCAGTTGGGCGGGGGCTGTTTCGGTTTGTCTCAGCGGTCGGCCGATCGTCGACCGGGCTCTCGATTCGGGACCCAGGGACGCGCGCCGCGCCAATCCGCAACGCTTTCGACCGTGACCCGCTCGGCATCCAGCCAGAGCGCGTGGCCGCCCCGGCGCCACAGGTCGAACCGGTCGATCACCGTCCGCGCCGACGGGCACGGCACCCGAACCGGTACGGTGCTGACCACGACGCTTGCCGTTCGGCAGTCCTCGGCGAGCGCCCTTGGATCCTGGACCAGGGCGACGGTCTGGCCGTGGGCGCGATAGATGCAACCCATCGAGTCACAGGCCAGTCGGCCATCCTCGCTATAGCCCGCCTCCGGCCATAAGGGCCATGTCCACTGGCCGGCGCGTTCCAGCCAGCGCTCGGCGCTGAACCGCGCCACCCGGCGCGACGACAGCATGAGCTCGCCCGTGGCGGACCGCACCGCCAGCAATTTGCCATCGCCGGTGACCAGCACGTCCGGCGGCCGGGCAAGTGGGATGGTCAGAAGGCCCGCGGCAATGGCAACGAGGCCCCACAGGCGCCAGCGCCGCCGCCACAAACACAGCCAAAGGCCGCCCAGCGCCACCAACGCCAGCCCGAAGACCGGCATGGCCGGCAGCCGAATCACGGCCCCGGGCCAGCCGGCCACCGTCTGGGCCACCCAGATGAGCCCCTCGACGCCCCATCCCATGGGCGTCAGCGCCAAGCCCTCGAGGCCCAGCGTCATGAGGACGAAGGCGGCCATGGCCCAAGGCATGATCCACAGCGCGGTGAGCGGCACCGCCACCAGGTTGGCGACGAGTCCATAGCCGGCGAAACGGTTGAAGTGGTAGAGGACGAAGGGCGCGGTGGCGAACCCGGCGATGAGGGTGGTGAGCGCGATCCCGGCGAGATAGATCCCGGGGCGTCGCCACCATCCGCCCGCCGCCCGCCAGGTGACGAGCCGCTCGCGCAGCACCTCGTAGGCCGCGATCAGGGCGATAACCGCGGCGAACGACATCTGGAAGCTGGCCCCGAGCAGGCTTTCCGGGGTCATCACAAGGATGATCACGGCCGCCCATGCCACCAAACGCATCGATATGGCGGTGCGGTCGACCAGGATCGCGAGCAGCACCAGTCCGGTCATCATGAAGGCGCGCTGGGTCGGCACCGTGGCGCCGGTGATCAGCAGATAGGGAAATGCGCCGGCGACGGCCACGACAGCCGCCCATTTCTTGATCGGGAAGCGCCGGGCGACCGGCCCGATCAGCGCGAGGCCCGTGCGCGTCCCGAGGAACAAGATGCCGGCGAAGAGCCCGATATGGAGGCCCGAGATGGCGAGCAGATGGGCCAACCCGGAATCGCGTACCGCCTTGAGCACGTCCTTCGGTATGGCGCCACGCTCGCCGGTCATGAGCGCGGCGGCGATCGCCCCCGACGCCCCGTCGATGCCGGCCACCACCCGCGAGAACACAGTCTGCCGGAGCGAAGACAGCCACATCCGCCAGGAGTCTCCGCCCTCGGCGTCGTCCCTTGCCACGGGCCGGACGGCGGAGACGACGGCATAGCCGACCGCGCCCAGCTGCTTGAAATAGAGATAGCGCTGAAAGTCAAAGGCGCCCGGCGCCACAGGCCCCGGCGGGGGCATGAGGACCGCGCGGAGCGATACCCATTGGCCCGGATGAAGACCCTCGGCCGCCGCGGCGCCGAGACGGATCCGCACCCGCACCGGCGTCCGATCGGCGGCAAGCCCGGCGATCTGGACCTGCTCCATCACCATCCTGAGACCTTGGGGCCGCGGATCGAGATCGGTGATCTGCCCGCTGACTTCCACCGGTCCCAGGCGGCGTTCGAGTATCGGCGCGGCGACCTGCGCCGTGCGCAGCTGGGCCACCGCGAAACCCACGCCGACCATGCCAAGCGCCAGGACAAGGAGGAACCCGGAGGGACGTCGCCACGCGAGGATGCCGCCGACCAGCGCGCCTGAGGCCGCCAGCGGCCCCAGCCATAAGGGCGGTTCGAACGGTATCAGGAAATAAAGCGCTATGCCGAGCCCGGCCCCCACCGGCAGCCACAGCGGCCAGCGTTCGCGCTCGGCGGACAGCAAGACGGCGACGAGCGCACTGCCGGCTTCAAACCACCGCCGGAGCGCTGCTTGCCACAAACGATTATCCCTCATCCTCACACCGCCGGGCTGAAACCGACCCGAGGATATGCTACACACCCAGTCCGCCCCAAACCAGCGGCGTTCCAGCGACCCAGAAGCCATGGCCGTCGTCACCCGCTTTGCCCCCTCGCCCACCGGCTTCCTCCATATCGGTGGCGCCCGCACCGCGCTGTTCAACTGGCTCTTTGCCCGCCATCACGGCGGCAGGTTCCTGTTGCGTTTGGAGGACACCGATCGGCGGCGGTCGACGCCCGAGGCAATCGCGGCGATCATCGACGGCCTCGAGTGGCTTGGCCTCGACTGGGACGGTGACGTGATCCACCAGTCGCGCCACGCCGAGCGCCACGCCGAGGTAGCGCGGCGCCTGCTCGCCGAGGGCAAGACCTATCACTGCTTCTGCACGCCGGAAGAGCTCGCCGAGATGCGCCAAGCGGCGCGTGCCGCGGGGCGGCCGGTGCGCTATGACGGACGCTGGCGCGACCGCGATCCCTCGCAAGCCCCGCCCGGGGTCCCGCCCGTGATCCGGTTCAAAGCGCCGCACGAGGGTGAGACCGTGATCCCCGACAAGGTCCAAGGCGAAGTCCGGGTCGCCAACGAGCAGCTTGACGACATGGTGTTGCTGCGCGCCGACGGCACGCCCACCTACATGCTGGCGGTGGTCGTGGACGACCACGACATGGAAATCACCCACGTCATCCGCGGCGATGACCACCTGACCAATGCCTTTCGCCAAGCCCAGCTTTACCGTGCGCTGGGCTGGCCGATGCCGACGTTCGCCCACATCCCGCTCATCCACGGCCCCGACGGCGCCAAGCTATCGAAACGCCATGGCGCGCTTGGCGTCGACGCCTACCGGGAGCGAGGCTACCTGCCGGAGGCGCTCAGGAATCACCTCTTGCGCCTGGGCTGGGCCCATGGCGACGACGAGATCATCGGCACCGAGCAGGCGATCCAATGGTTCGATATCGACGGCGTCGGCCGATCCCCGGCCCGCTTTGACTTCGCCAAGCTGGACAGCCTCAACGGCCGCTACCTGCGCCAGGCCGACGACAACCGGCTCGTGGAGCTCATCACGCCGCGTCTCGCCGAGATGGTGGGCCAAGCGCCGGGCGAGCGCGAAAAGGAGCGTCTGCTCAGGGGGATGACAGAGTTAAAGCAACGTGCGAAAACACTCGTTGAACTAGCTGAAAACGCGGCATTTTATGCCCGCTCTGGACTCTTACCGTTGAGCGAAAAGGCAAAAGAAACGCTGACCGCCGAAGCGCGCGGGAGGCTGGCCCGGCTCAAGCCCCGGCTCGAGGCGGTGGAGGCCTGGGCGCCGGAGCCGCTCGAGCGGGCCGTCCGCGCGTTCGCGGAGGCGGAAAAGGTGAAGCTTGGCCAGGTCGCGCAGCCGCTCAGGGCGGCGCTCACCGGGGCCACGGTATCGCCCGGCATTTTCGGGGTGATGGCCGTGCTGGGCCGGGAGGAAACCTTGGCACGGCTTTCTGGTATAGTTATCTAGTATAGTGAAGCCACGCTGGCGTAATATCGGGCCGGAGATCGGCGGGGTCGGCCATTCGGCATACCGACCCCGTGCCGTCGTCGGCCGCATGCGCTCACGATGCCGATAAGAAGACCGGAGGTGCTCGCCATGGACCCGCAATCGTCCGCCGCAGCCACCGTCGTGCCTCGGGAAACCGTCACGCTGATCGACAACAGCACGGACAAGAGGGTCGAGCTGCCGCTCTTGGACGGCACGCTGGGCCCGAAGGTGATCGACATCCGCAAGCTCTATTCGCTGACCGGCCTTTTCACCTACGACCCTGGCTATACCTCTACCGGAAGCTGCGAATCGAAGATCACCTTTATCGACGGCGACGAAGGCATCCTGATCCACCGCGGTTACCCCATCGAAGACCTCGCCGAACACAGCGACTTCATGGAGGTGTGTTACCTGCTGCTTTACGGGGAGTTGCCGACGGCAGAGCAGAAGGAGAAGTTCGAGCACGACATCACCATGCACACCATGCTGCACGAGCAGCTCACCTATCTTTTCCGCGGCTTCCGGCGCGACGCGCATCCGATGGCGATCATGTGCGGCGTGGTCGGCGCGCTGTCAGCCTTCTATCACGACAGCACCGACATCACGGACCCCCATCAGCGCATGGTGGCTTCCTACCGCCTCATCGCGAAGATGCCGACGATCGCGGCGATGGCCTACAAATTCTCGCTCGGCCAGCCGTTCATATATCCCCGCAACGACCTGAAATACGCCGAAAACTTCCTCTACATGATCTTTGCCGTGCCGTGCGAGGAATACACGGTGAGCCCGGTGCTCGCCAGGGCCATGGACCGCATTTTCATCCTCCATGCCGATCACGAGCAGAACGCCTCGACCTCGACGGTGCGCCTTGCGGGATCGAGCGGCGCCAACCCCTTCGCCTGCATCGCCGCCGGCATCGCCTCGCTTTGGGGACCCGCCCACGGCGGCGCCAACGAGGCGGTGCTCAACATGCTACAGGAGATCGGTTCCAAGGACCGCATCTCCGAATACATCAAGCGAGCCAAGGACCGGGACGACCCGTTCCGGCTCATGGGCTTCGGGCACCGGGTCTACAAGAACTACGACCCGCGCGCGGCGGTGATGCAAAAAGTCTGCCACGAAGTCCTGGATGACCCGAGCGTCCGCGACGAACCGCTTCTGGAGCTGGCCATGGAACTCGAGCGCATCGCGCTCGAGGACGACTATTTCATCAAGAAGAAGCTGTACCCAAACGTCGATTTCTACTCGGGCATTACCCTTCGGGCGATGGGCTTCCCAACCTCCATGTTCACGGTGTTGTTCGCCCTCGCCCGGACCGTCGGCTGGATTGCCCAGTGGAAGGAGATGATCGAGGATTCGTCCCAAAAAATCGGACGACCGCGCCAGATTTACACCGGCTATGCCAAGCGGCCCTACGTGCCGCTCCACCAGCGCGGCTGAACAGTGGACGCCGCCGACCGGCCGCGTCGACCTTCATCGCTTCCCGGACGCCGGCCGGGGGCGGTCGGACCGGCGTCGACTCTGCGGCCGTCCCGAAGCGGCGCGGCCAACGACAACAATGCGCCGTTTGCCTGGCGGCTGCGGCGCATGGTCACCGTGGTCGTTCTGGCGGCCGGGCTCGCCGGCGTCGTCTGGTGGCTTATCCAATAGCCATAGCGCGCCGCCCTCAGCTTCGTTCAATCAGTTCGATCTTGTACCCATCCGGGTCCTCAATGAAGGCGATGACGCTGCCACCGTGCTTCATCGGGCCGGGTGGACGCGGGATCTCGACCCCCTCCTTTGCCAGTCGCTCGCAGGTGCCGTAAATGTCGGGCGCGGCGAGCGCAAGGTGGCCGAAGCCGGTGCCCAGATCGTAGGGCTCCTTCTGGTCCCAGTTGTAGGTCAGCTCGACCACGGTGTGATCCTTCTCGTCGCCGTAACCGACGAAGGCAAGGGTGAACCTGCCGCTGGGGTAATCCTTGCGACGCAACAGTTTCATCCCGAGGTGGCGGGTGTAGAAGTCGATCGACCTGTCAAGGTCGCGAACGCGGATCATGGTGTGGAGCAAGCGGAAAGGATTCTTCGATACCCCGCTGCCTTCGGTCATGGTTGTGCTCCCGGGCCATGGTTGGACATCGCCGGCGCGGAAGCGGCATTGGCGATGATCTCGAGGATGGCCTCGGCCGCGCGGTTGCTCGGCGGCGGACCGCCGAGGCCGAGCCGACCCATGGCCTCGCGGCCGCCCTCGATCTGTCTTTGGCGCGCCTCGGGATCCGCCAGCAGGCGGCCCACGGCCTCGGCAAGCTGCGCGCCCCGGCAGTTTTCCTGAAGGAGCTCCGGGATGAGCGGCCGATCGAGGATCAAATTGATCAGGTTGATATATTTTACCCGGATCTGAAGGCGCAGCCACCAGCCCGTGAGCACGCTCAGTTTATAGGCGACCACCATAGGCACGCCGGCAAGGGCAAGCTCTAAAGCGGCCGTGCCCGAAGCGGCAAGCGCCGCGTCCGAGGCCGCGAAGGCGTCATACTTCCCGGTCCGGTCGCGGACGACCGTGGTTGGAACCGGCCAGGTGGCCGTGGCGGCGGCGACCTCTTCGGCCACGGCCGCAACCGTGGGAACGGCGGCGTGCAGATCGGGGAAACGCGCGGCCAGAAGCCCCACGGCCTCGCGGAAAATCGGCAGCAGACGCGCGGTCTCCCCGTGGCGGCTTCCCGGCAGCACGCACAGCACGGTCGCATCCCGGCCAATCCCGTGGCGGTCGCGAAAGGCCGGCCCGTTGCCCTGGTCGGCGCCCTCCTCAACGACGGGATGGCCGACAAAGCTGCAGGGCAGGCCGACGGCCTCGAAATAGGGCGGCTCGAAGGGCAGCAGCACCAGCAGATGGTCCAGAAAAGCGGCGATTTTCCGCGCCCGGCCGGGACGATAGGCCCATACCGTAGGCGCCACCAGGTGGATCCTGAGCGGCCGCGGAGGCTTCAAGCGCTGGACGACCCGGAAGGCGAAGCCGGGAACATCGATGGTCACCACGGCGACCGGCCGCATTGCCGCGACCGCCCCGACGCACTGCGAAACCCGGCGGAAGATGGCCGCGGCGCGCGGCAGCACCTCGGTCCAGCCGAACAGCGACAGCTCCTCCATGGGAAACAGGCTGTCGAGCCCCTCGCCCGCCATGCGCTCGCCGCCCACACCGGCGAAGCGGATGGCGCCGGCGGACTGTCGTTTGAGGGCGGCCATCAGCCGCGCCCCCAACATGTCGCCCGAGGGCTCGCCGGCGATGAGGAAAATCAGGTTGTCGCGCCCCCCGGTAGCGCCGGCGACAGGCCCGGCGCTGCTCCGGATCAGGTTCACCCCGACACCGCGACACCGACCACGAAGAGTCCCGCCTCATCGGCGGCTTCAACCACCTTGGCCCGATCGATGACCAGCGACTCGCCGGCCTCCACGGCGATGCCGTCCAGGCCCGCCTGGGCGGCGGCCTTGACCGTATCGACGCCAATGGTCGGCAAATCGACGCGGCGCTCCTGTTTCGGCTTCTTGACCTTGACCAAAACGCCCCCGGATCCTTCCAGGCCGCCGCAACGGCGGATAAGCGCGTCGGTGCCTTCGGCCGCCTCGACGCCGAGCACGACGCCCTGCCGCACGACGACCGCATGGCCGACGTCGAGCCGGCCCAAGGCCGCGGCGACATCGACACCGTGTTCGATGTCGAGCCGCGCTTGGTCGTCCGGCGCGATGCGGCCGTACACGCCCGCCGGCGCCAGGAAGTCCGCGACGATGCTGTCGGGACCGACGACGTGAAAGCCTTCGTCCTCCAGCTCCGCGACCACCGTCGAGAGCAACCCGTCGTCGCCGAACGCCGCCCGGCCCAGCCTGGTGAAAAGCCGCACCGCCCGTCGGTCGGGCCTGAGCGCGCTCAAGGTCGGGCGCTTGAACCGGCCGGCCAACACCAGCTCTTCGACTCCGGCCTCCTTGAGCAGCTTCAGGCCCTTGCCCGCGGCGCCCAGGCGGACCCAGGCATGGGGTGCATCGGCAATGGCCCCGGCCTCGGTGTGGCCCTCGAAGGCGAGGACGAAAAACGCGCGCCCGGTGGCGCGGCATGTGGCGATGAGCCGGGCGGGCAGCTCCCCGCCGCCCGCAAGAATGCCGAGTTTAGGCGGCATGCTCCGCTCTCGGCTGGCACATGGCGCGGGAGGAGTCGAAGCGGATGAAATTGACGATGTCCATCACCGGCTCGTTATCGCCGAACATGGCTTCGACATCGGCGAGCCGCTCCGCCATGGCGCCCTCCTGGGCGAACAGCAGGCGATAGGCGGTGCGCAGGGCATGGATGTTCTCGCGCGAAAACCTACGCCGTTTAAGGCCGATGACGTTGAGGCCCGAAAGACGGGCGCGATCGCCCATCACCGAGCCATAGGGGATGACATCGTGTTCGACACCGGACATGCCCCCGATCATGGCGTGGTGGCCGACGCGCACGAACTGGTGCACGGCCGACAGCCCGCCGAGGATGGCCCAGTCGCCAACCTCGACGTGGCCGGCGAGGGTTGCGTTGTTGGCCATGACCACATGGTTGCCGATCTTGCAATCATGGGCGACGTGGGCGCCGATCATGAACAGGCCGTTGTTGCCGACCTGGGTGACCATGCCGCCGCCTTCGGTGCCGGGGTTCATGGTCACGTATTCCCGGATCACGTTGTTGGCCCCGATCACAAGCCGAGAAGCCTCGCCCTTGTACTTGAGGTCCTGGGGTGGGTGACCGATCGAAGCGAAAGGATAGATGCGCGTGTTCGGACCGATGATGGTCCGGCCGGCAACCACCACATGGGAGGTCAGGCCGACGCCCTCGCCGAGTTCCACCTCTGGACCGACGATGCAATAGGGGCCGATGGTGACTTCCTCACCAAGCTTGGCCCCGGACTCGACGATGGCGGTCGGATGGATGGCGGTCATTCAATCATCCAATATCATGGCGGTAAAGTTGGACTCCGCCACAAGGCTTCCGTCGACCTTCGCCTGGGCGCTGAACTTCCACACATTGCCCCGCTTGCGCAGCTTGGTCACATGGACATAGAGCGTGTTGCCGGGAAACACCGGTCGGCGGAAGCGGCAGCTGTCCACGGACATGAAGTAAACCAGCTTACCCTCGCTTCCGGGGCCCAGGGTGTGCACGACCAGGACCGCCGCGGTCTGCGCCATTGCCTCGATGATCAGGACCCCGGGCATGACCGGCCGACCAGGGAAATGGCCCTGGAAGAACGGCTCGTTGATGGACAGATTCTTGACGCCGATGGCGCTGACATCGCTCACCAAGTCGACGACGCGATCGATCATCAGGAACGGGCGGCGATGCGGAATCATTTGCATCACGCGGTTGATGTCGATTTCCGCCACCGCGTCTTTCGCAGCACGCACTGCCATTCGTCACTCGTCCTTCCGTTTCGCCAGCCGAACCAGGGCTGCCGTCTGGCGAAAGAAATCCCTGATCGGAACGGCCGGCGCCCCGCACACCGTCGCCCCGGCGGGCACGTCCCGCATCACGCCGCTTTGCGCGGCGATCCGCGCCTCTTTGCCGATATGCAGGTGACCGATCAGACCGGCTTGGGCGGCCAACACGACGTTGTCCTCCAGCTTCGTGCTGCCGGCGACACCTGCTTGGGCGACGATCACGCAACCCTGCCCCAGCTGCACGTTGTGCCCGATTTGCACCAAATTATCAATCATGCAGCCGGGCCCGATGACCGTGTCCGGACCGGTCCCGCGATCGACCGTGCTGTTCGCGCCGATCTCCACGTCATCGTGAATGACAACGCGGCCGAGCTGCGGCACCTTGACATGGCCGCCGGCATCCATCGCGAAGCCGAAACCGGGCTGGCCGATGCGCACGCCCGGGTGGATCATAACCCGCGCGCCCACCAGGCAATGGCTCAAGGAGGCGCCGGCCCCGACCATGGTGTCCGCGCCCAGCACCACCGACTCGCCGATGACCACGCCGGGGCCGATGTGGCAACGGGCCCCGAGTTCGGCCCGGGCGCCGATCACGGCGCCTGCCTCGACCCTGCATCCTTCACCTAGGCGAGCGGTCCGCTCGATGATCGCTGTTTCGTGAAGACACGGCTCCAGCTCGGCCTTCGGGTAGAACGCCAATGCCACCAAGGCATAGGTCTTATAGGGCTTCTCCGACAACAACAAAGCCATGCCGTCAGGCGCCCTGTCGGTGAAATCGGGGTTGACGATGCAAGCGCCGGCCTTGCTGCGCATAAAGGCCTCTACATAGCGCTTGCTGTCGAGAAAGCTGACCTGGTCGGGCCCTGCGGTCTCCAGCGGCGCCACATCGACGACCACCCGATCGCGGTCCGCGCCCGTCTGGAGCTTCGCCCCGGAGATTTCCGCGAGTTCAGCAAGGGTTAAAGGTCCGCTGACCGTGAAGAACCGTGGATCGGCCATCGCCTAATTTTCCGGAAGCGTGACTTTCACCGATGTCACCCGCTCATTCACCCGCTCCAGCACCCTCTGGGTGATCTCCATCTCCGGGACCGTTCGTACGCCCTGCGATTTGGGCAGAATAATGTTTATGCCGCTTTCCGCCATCAATTCGTCAACCACCTCCATCAGCACGGCCTCGACTTGGCGCATGGCTTCCCCGGCCGCCTGATCGAGCTGACGCCGACGCGTCTGAGCCTCACGTTGGACCTCGGCGGCACGCTGCTGAAGCTCGCGTCGCCGCTCGTTGAACGCCTCCGGGGTCAAGACCGCCTGCTGGTTGGCGAGCTCCTGATCGGCCGCCCTAAGTGCGTTTTCCTTTTCGGTGATCTCCGACCGGAAGATAGCACCCTTGGCATCCAATTGGGCCAGCACACTCTGCCCCGCCAAAGACTCGTTCACGAGCAACTGCCAGTCGACCACCGCGATGACAGGGGTCGGGGTCTGCTGGCTCCGGGCCGGGCCGGGGGTAAAGGCCGCCAGTGCGAACACGCAAATCAAGCCTATCGCATGTCGTTTCATTCCCACCTCTAAAGCCTAGTGCCAAAGGAAAAGCGAACCACCTCTGTCTTATCGAAGGACTCTTTCAGGATCGGCACGCTAAAATCGATCCGTATCGGGCCGAAAGGCGAGCTCCAGGCAAGACCGGTTCCGATCGAGGCGCGCAGCGATTCCTTCGCGAGTACTCCGGACCCCCGGGAATCACTGTCGCCGATGCTGCCAAAGTCGGTGAACAGCTTGCCAAGTATCCCGAGTTCTTTGGGCAGACCGATGGGAAAGGTAAGCTCCGTGGTCCCCGCATAGAACCGGTTGCCGCCCAGGGCGTCGCCGGTTGAGGCGTCCCGTGGGCCGACACCCGCAATTTGGAACCCGCGCAGGCTGCTGCCGCCGAGGAAGAAGCGATCCTGGACGCGGACGTCTTGTCCAAGGCCGAAGATAAGGCCGGCATCCATCGTAAAGCTAAGCACCCACTCCTCCGCCAACGGGATATAGGTGCCGCCATTCAGCCTGTTGCGCACGAAGCGGACGCTGCCACCGAGCCCGGCGAACTGGTTGTCAAACCTGATGAAATAGCCCTCCGTGGGATCGAAGCGATTGTCGCGCCGGTCATAGAGCAGCTCCTGACCGAGCGTCGAGGTGATGCTCGTCCCTTCCTGTTCGCGTATGAAAACGGAGGCCGTTTGATCGATGTTCGTGATCTTGTCCCGCGCCAATCTGTATTTGAGCGACTGCCGCAGCGGGTCGACAATCTCGTAGCCCGTCCGTAATGCAAAGCCTAAGGTCCTCTGGGAGAACGAACTTTCGTCGCCGAGGTCTCGGGTTACCCGGAAAAGATCGACGCCCGCGGACAGGTCGCGATCCAGGAAATAGGGCTCGGTAAAGCTTAGATCGATTTCCTGGGTGCGTTGCGACAGGGTGAATTGGGCCTTCAGCTCCTGTCCGCGGCCGAGCAGGTTCGCTTCGCTGATGCCAAAATCACCGATGCCGCCCAGATCGGTCGAAAATCCGGCGCCGATCGACACCTGGCCGGTCGACTGTTCCCCGACCTCGACGTTGATGACTGTCCTGTCGGGTGCCGAGCCCGGGACGCTGGTCACCTCCACACTCTCGAAGAATCCCAAGTTGCGGATCCGCGTTTCCGAGCGGCGAAGTTTCGAGGTGCTGAAGGCATCGCCTTCGGCCAACCTGACCTCGCGGCGGATGACTTCGTCCAGCGTGCGCGTGTTGCCGCTGATGTCGATGCGCTCGACGAAGACGCGCGGCCCCTCCTCGATGTTGAAACTGACGTCGATTGTGAAATCCTCGCGATTCCGCTGGATCTGGGGTCTGATATCGACGAAGGCATAACCCCGATCGCCAACCTCGTCGGTCAGATTATTGATCGTTTCCTCGACCTGGTCCGCGTCGTACCACTCGCCCTCCTCGACCGTCATCAGCGGGCGTAGGGTTTCGGGATCGAGGCCGCGAATCTGGGTGGCCACGTCGACCTTGGCGAAGCGGTAACGTTCGCCCTCCTCGATGGTGAAGGTCACGAAAAAGTCCTTGCGGTCGGGCGTGAGCTCGGCCACCGCCGACGCCACCCGAAAATCGGCATACCCGTTCGACAGATAGAATCTGCGCAAGAGCTCCCTGTCCAGTGACAGCCGGTCGGGATCGTAAGTGTCCTCCACGGTGAGGATGCGCCACCAGCGTGACTCGACCGTGCGAATGACGCCACGCAGGCGGCTGTCACTGAAAACCCGGTTGCCGATGAAGCTGATTCGGCGGACCCTGGTGACTGGCCCTTCGTTGATCTCGAACACCAGATCAACCCGGTTCTGCGGCAACGGTATGACCTTCGGCTCCACGGTCGCGGCGAAGCGGCCGCTGCGCCGGTAGAGATCGAGTATGCGCTTGACGTCATTCTGGACCCGCGTGCGCGTGTACACGATGCGCGGCCTGAGCTGCACTTCCTGGGCCAGATCTTCGTCCTTGATCCTGCTGTTGCCTTCGAACGCCAGGCGGTTGATGATCGGGTTTTCGATCACGCTGACGACGAGCGCGCTGCCTTCCCGCCGGAGCGTGACATCGGTGAAGAGCCCCGTGGCAAACAGATTTTTGAGTGACTGGTCCAGGCGCTCCGGATCGAACGGGTCGCCGATCCTGACCTTCATGTAGGAGAGGATGGTCTCCCTCTCGATGCGCTGGATGCCCTCGATTCGGATTTCTTCAACCGTAGTCACCCCGGCCTGTGCCAGGGCCGGGGTGACTTGCAGGGCTGCGGCCAGACAGACGCCGAGCGCAATTATGGCGATAAAACGCAACGAGGTGTTCCTCCCCCGCGAGATTGCTTTCAGCTAACCCGCCCCGAGAAGATCCACCACCCCCAGGTGGACGAGATCGTTCCACGTGGCGAACAGCATGAGAACCAATACCAGAGCGAGCCCGATCCGGAAACCATATTCCTGGGCCCGCTCGCCGAGGGGCTTTCCGCGGACCGCCTCGATGGCGTAGAACAAAAGATGACCGCCATCCAGAATGGGGATGGGGAACAGGTTGACCAGCCCCAGAATGACCGACAGCCAGCCTATGAAGAAGACGATGCTCTCGATGCCGCCCTCGGCCACCTGACCCGATAGCTGGGCGATGCCGAGCGGTCCGCGCAGCTCCTTCGTGGTCCGCGTGCCGGCGATCATCTGGCCCACGGCCTTCAACGTCATGGCGCTGAAATTGAACGTAGTCTCGGCCGCCCGCCACACGGCGGTGAAGGGATCGTGGCGCACGTAGCTGAAGCCGCTGCTGCGGATACCGAGCTGCCCGACTGTGTACTTGTTGCCGAAACGGTCGGTCCGCTCGATCACTTTCGGGGTCGCGAACAGCGTAACCTCCGCCGTGGCCCTCTCGACCACGATCGTGAGAGGCTCGCCCAGGCCGAGCTGGACGATCTGTTGGATGTCCTCGAACCGTTCGATCCCCCGGCCGTTCATGGAAAGGATTCTGTCGCCCGGTTGGAGACCCCCTGCCGCCGCGGCGCTGCCCTCCTCCACCTCGCCGACAACGGGCGCCGAGAAGGGTTGGCCCACGGTGGAGAACAGGCCTGCAAAAAGCACGATTGCCAGGAGGAAGTTGGCGAGTGGACCGGCGAGTACGATGGCGGTACGCTGGCCCAATCGCTTGTGCAGGAAGGAGACTTTCTGCTCCTCGAGCGTCAGCGGACGGCCCTTGCCATCCGGCGTGCTGATGACGTTGCTGTCGCCGAACATCTTCACATAGCCGCCAAAGGGAAGCAGGCCGATTTTCCAGCGGGTGCCGGCGCGGTCTTTCCAGCTGAACAGGGTCGGGCCAAAACATAGGGAGAAAACCTCGATCCTGACCCCGTTGCGCCGGGCGACCAGGTAATGGCCCATCTCATGGAAGAAAACCACCACCGTCAGGATGACCAGGAACGGGACGGCGTAATTTAAGTAGGCGCCGTACCAGAGGTAAGTAATTATCGTCCCCGCGCCGTCGAGCAGATCCATTGCGACGATCCCAAACTTCTCGTTATCTGGAAGAGGTGCAGGAGCGAACCAGATCGGACGCGATCTCGCGCGCGTTGGCGTCGACTTCCCGGACGTCGCCGACGCTGGATATTTTCATCTGCGGCGCGGTCTCAAGCGCCCTTTCGACGATGCTCGTGATGTCTAGGAAACCGATCCGGTCCTCCAGGAAACCGTGAACCGCGACCTCATTGGCGGCATTGAGGATAGTTGGAACGCACCCGCCGCATTTCAAGGCTTCGCGGGCCAAACGCAAGGCCGGAAATCGCTCCGTATCCGGAGGCTCGAAGGTGAGTTGGCCGAGCTTGGCGAAGTCGAGCCGTTCGGCCGGCGTGCTCATCCGTTCCGGCCAGCTGAGGGCGTATGCGATCGGCGTGCGCATGTCGGGCCTGCCCAGCTGGGCCAACACCGAGCCGTCGACGTAAGCCACCATGCTGTGCACCACCGACTCGGGGTGGATGACGATCTCGATTTGCTCCTCGCTCACCGGGAACAGGTGGTGCGCCTCGACCACCTCCAGCCCCTTGTTCATCATCGTCGCCGAGTCGACCGAAATCTTGGCGCCCATGTCCCAGTTTGGATGGGCCACCGCCTCCGCCCGGGTCACGTGCGCCATGGCCTCCCGTTCATAGGTCCGGAACGGTCCGCCCGAAGCGGTCAGGATGATGCGTTCCACCTGGTCGCTCTGCTCGAAATCGAATACCTGGAATATGGCGCTGTGCTCCGAATCCACCGGCAGCAGGGTGGCGCCGTATTGCTCGATCGTCGCCATCACCAACTCGCCGGCGCAGACCAGGGTTTCCTTGTTGGCAAGCGCAACAATGGCACCCTGGCGCGCCGCGGCCAGGGTGGGTTCGAAGCCGGCGGCGCCGACAATGGCCAACATCACCAAGTCCGCCGGCCGGCTCGCCGCCTCGATCACGGCCGCGGCGCCGGCCGCCGCCTCGATCCCCGTCCCGGCCAGGGCTTCTTTGAGCTCGTCGTATGAATCCGGGTCAGCGACCACCGCCAGGCTCGGCCGCAACCGCTTGGCTTGCTCGGCCAAAAGCCGTGCGTTTCGGTTCGCGGTCAAGGCCTCGACGACGAAACGTTCCGGCCGATGCTCGATCAGGTCGACGGTGTTGCAGCCGACCGAGCCGGTCGAGCCCAGGATAGTCACGCGGCGCGGCACGGCGCGCACATCAGCGGCCCTCGTCGTCATACCAGCACCCCGCCGTCCGAAACCCAGGTCAAAATAACCACCGCCGGCGTCGCCACGAGAAGGCTGTCGAGCCGGTCAAACAGGCCGCCATGCCCGGGCAGCACGGCGCTGGTGTTTTTAACTCCGAACCGGCGCTTGACCGCCGATTCCAGTAAATCGCCGGCCTGCGCCGTCAGCGCGACCAAACCGCTTATCAGGATCACGAGCGGCGGGTTCGGCGAGGCCAAAATCCCGGCGGCGGCCGCGCCGGCGAGCCCGCCGCCCGCGATTCCGCCGAACAACCCGGCCCAGGTCTTGTGGGGGCTCAGATTCGGCGCCAAGCGCGGACCGCCGATCGCACGGCCGGTGAAGTAGGCGCCGATGTCGCTCGCCGCGACCGAGCCGACCAACCAGAAGGCCGTTGCCACACCGGCGTTCGGATCGGACCGCAACCACGCGAATGCCACGCACGGCAGGGCAATGTACAGGACGCCCGCGGCGCTCCACGCCGGACGGTCGTGGCCGCTGAGGCGCGCCACCCCATAAACCAGGGCGAGGCCGAAAACAGCGGCAAGGACGGCAAGGTCGAAGCGCGTAAGGCCCGCCGCGGCGACAGCAGCCAGGGTAACTACCATCAGGGCGACGCCGCTTTCCCGGAATCTGCCGCGGCCGCAAAGACGATCCCACTCCCAGGCGAGGATGACCGCAACGACCGCCAGGAGGACGTCGAGATAGGGCGAACCCAGATACGCCACAGCGAGCGCCGGCGGCACCAGCACCAGGGCGGACAACGACCGCAGCTTGAGCGTGCTGCTGTTGCCGTCACCCACCCGCGGTGCCGTATCGTCTTTCCCGGCGATGGAATTCCTGGATGGCATTTTCCAAGTCACGCTCGTCAAAATCGGGCCACAGGGTATCGACGAAAACCAGTTCTGCATATGCCGATTGCCACAGCAGGAAATTGCTCAAACGCTTTTCCCCGCTTGTCCGGATTACGAGGTCGGGATCGGGCATGCCAACCGTTTCCAGATGTCGGGCAAACATCTCCATGTCAATGTCCGCCGGATCGAGGCGGGCGGCGACGGCTTGCTCGGCAAGGCGCCGGGCTGCCATCGCGATCTCGCTGCGGCTGCCGTAACTCAGGGCGACCGTGAGGTTTAGCGCCGTGTTGCCCCCGGTGCGCCGCTCGGCGTCCTCGATCAGCGCCACGATGTCCGGGTCCAGGCGCTCGCGATTGCCGATGACCTTAAGGCGGACGCCGTTCTTGTGGAGCTCGGCGATCTCGCTCCTGAGGTAAAGCCTGAGAAGGCTCATGAGATCGCCGATTTCGGCGGCCGAGCGCTTCCAGTTCTCGGAGGAAAAGCCGTAAAGGGTGAGATAGGAGATCCCCAGGTTCCCGGCGCAGCTCACCGTCCTGCGAACCGCCTCGGCGCCTTGCCGGTGGCCCTCCGTCCGGGGCAGGCCACGCGCCTGCGCCCACCGGCCGTTGCCATCCATAATGATGGCGACATGGACCGGCGGGGGCGGCGAGTCCGAATGAGACGGGAGCGCGCGCATCACCTCAGACCTGCATGATTTCCCGTTCCTTGTTCGCCAGCACTTCCTCGACCCTCTTGATGTGGTCGTTGGTGAGCTTCTGAATGTCCTCCGCCCAGGCGTGCTGTTCGTCCTGGGAGATCTCCCCTGCCTTTTGCATCCGCTTGAGCATTTCCATGCCGTCGCGCCGCACGTTGCGCACCGACACCTTGGCTTGCTCCGAATATTTGGCGGCGATTTTAGTGAGCTCCAGCCGGCGTTCTTCACTGAGCTCCGGGATGGGAACCCGCACCAGCGAGCCGTCGCTCGCTGGGTTCAAACCCAGGTCGGCGGCGCGGATCGCGTTTTCGACCGCCTTGACAAGAGACTTGTCCCAAACCTGGACGCTCAGCAGACGCGGTTCCGGCGCGCCGATGGTGGCGACCTGAGAGAGCGGCATCTTGGTGCCATAGGCCTCGACCATGACGGGCTCGAGCAGGCTCAGCGAAACCCGGCCGGTCCGCAGCCCCGCCAGCTCCCTGCGCAGCACCTCCACCGCCCCGTCCATGCGCCGTTCGACATCTCGTAAATCCGGATCAGCCATGGGCTTCCCCTGCTTGAGCGATCAGGGTGAACTTGCCCTTGCCGGCAATCACTTCCGCGAAAGCTCCGGCATTGTGTATCGAAAAGACTAAAATCGGAATGTTATTTTCGCGCGCCAGCGAGATCGCGGCGGCGTCCATGACCTTCAAATCCTCGGACAGAACCTCCAGGTAGGCCAGCTTGTCATACCGCACCGCGTTACTGACCTTTATCGGATCGGCGCTGTAGACGCCGTCGACCTTGGTTCCCTTGAGCAACGCGTCGCAGCCCATCTCCGAGGCCCGAAGCGCCGCCGCGGTATCGGTCGTGAAAAACGGATTGCCGGTGCCGCCCGCGAAAATCACCACCCTGCCCTTCTCCAGGTGGCGCAGCGCCCGCCTGCGAATATAACGCTCGCACACGCTCTCCATGGGAATCGCGGACAGCACCCGGGTGTCGACGTCGTGCTGCTCAAGGACGCTTTGCATGGCGAGGGAATTCATGACCGTCGCCAACATGCCCATGTAATCGGCGGTGGCCCGCTCGATGCCCTCAACCGCGCCGGAGAGCCCGCGGAAGATGTTGCCGCCGCCGATGACCAGGCAGATCTCCACGCCGAGCCGATGCACCGCACTCACGTCCCGGGCGATGCGGGCAACGGTTTCGAAGTCCAGCCCATACTCGCGCGAGCCCATCAGCGCCTCGCCGGAAATCTTGAGCAGAACTCGGCGGTAGTTGGGTTGGGGCGACATAGCTGATCCCGTTGACCCTGCCTCCCTGGCCCCGCCCTGACGCGCGACATTGCGGACAAGGCACCCGCGGGCGCAAAATGATACACCAATCCGGGCGCCGGCGCGCGCCCTATCGTTCCCGGTTCCGGTGCTCGCCGGTGCTGATCTCTCGCGGTGCTTCGCCCGACCCTTGGCGCCTAGCCAGCGAGGGGGCGGCCGACCTCGGCGGCGAGATCGCTCCTCTCCCGCGCGATACCCTCGCCCAGGGAAAAGCGCTCGAATCCAGCTACCGCGACCGGTACGCCAAGCGCCTTGGCGGCGGCCTCGACCACATCGCCGACCCGGCTCTGACCGTCCACGACGTAGGTCTGCTCGGTGAGCACGACCTCCTGGTAGTACTTGCGCAGGCGCCCCTTGACCATTTTCTCGATGATCGGCTCGGGCTTGCCGGTGATACGGGCCTGCTCGACGAGAATGGCGCGCTCGCGTTCAAGCGCGGCGGGGGCCACGTCATCGATGCTCAAGGCTTCAGGATTCGTCGCCGCGACATGCATGGCGAGCTGCTTGCCCAAGTCCGCCAGTTGCCCCGCATCGGCGTCCGACTCCACGGCGACCAGGACGCCGATCCTGCCGAGGCCGGATGTGACCGCGTTGTGGACATAGCTGGCCACCATACCCGACGAGACCGAGAGAGCGATGGACCGGCGAATCACCAGATTCTCGCCAAGGGTGGCGATGAGCCGGGTCAGCTCGTCGGCCACGGTGCCCTCGCCGCCAGGATAAGAGGCGGTTTTCACCTGTTCCACCGCGCCGCCCTTGGCGAGAGCGATGGCCGCGGCCGCCTTCACGAACGCCTGGAACGCCTCGTTCCGGGCCACGAAATCGGTCTCGGAGTTCACCTCCACCATGGCCCCCACAGCGTCCTTGACATACACGCCCACCAAGCCTTCGCAGGCGATGCGCCCGGCTTTTTCCGCCGCCGCGGAGAGTCCCTTCTTGCGCAGCCAGTCGAACGCCGCCTCCAGATCGCCACCGCTTTCAACCAACGCCTTCTTGCAGTCCATCATGCCGGCGCTGGTCTTCTCGCGCAGCTGCTTCACCAGTGACGCGGGGATCTCAGCCATAGTTATACTTCTTTCTCAAGAAAGTTTTGTAATCCCCTGATATATATAAAATATGTAAATAAACTGCGGTCTCCAGAGCGCCGGCAAGCGCGCTCAGCTGGTCGGCTCCTCGTCCGTGCCGCCGGGCTTCTTCTCGGCCTTGTCGGACACCTTCTCGGTCTCGGCTACAGGTGGTTCCGGCGCCGGCGGCCTTTCCGCCCCGGCCTCGGATGGTTTCACCTCCGCCCCGGCCTCGGATGGTTTCACCTCCGCCCCGGCCTCGGATGGCCTCGCTCCCGCTTCGGCCTGCTGCCGGGCATCGTCACCGACGGCCGCGGGGTCCGCCACCGGCGGCGCCTTCGGAGCCGCGGCCTGTCCCGCGACCATCTCCTCGGCTCCTTGCCCAACCGTTTCGGGAAGCCGTTCCTCGGGCGCTTCTTCGCTCTCGCCGGCATCGGCGGCGCCGGTCATCAGCTCTTCCTGAAGACCGTCGAGGACGGCGCCCGAAATCAGCTCGCAGTAAAGTCGGATGGCTCTCAATGAATCGTCGTTTCCGGGAATCGGATGGGTGATCTCATCGGGATCGGAGTTGCTGTCGATCACCGCGACAATGGGAATGTCGAGCTTGATTGCCTCCCTGACCGCGATCGCTTCCTTGTTGGTGTCGATCACGAACAGGATGTCGGGCAGTCCCCCCATCTCCTTGATGCCGCCGAGTGCGCGTTCCAGCTTGTCTCGCTGACGCGTGAGGCGCAGCAATTCCTTCTTGGTGTGGCCGATATCGTCATCGGCCAGTTGCACGTCCATGTCGCGCAGACGCTTGATCGACTGGGAAATAGTCTTCCAATTGGTCAGCATGCCGCCGAGCCAGCGGTGGTTGACGTAGTACTGGCCGCAGCGTTTGGCGTGATCGGCGATCAGGTCCGAGGCCTGGCGCTTGGTGCCGACGAACAGCACCCGGCCACCGCTGGCCACCACCTCCCGGATCACGCCCATGGCCTGGTACAGCATGGGCACGGTTTGCTGTAGATCGACGATGTGCACCTTGTTGCGGACCCCAAACAGGTACGGGGCCATTTTAGGATTCCACCGCCGGGTGCGATGACCGAAATGGACGCCAGCTTCCAAGAGCTGACGCATGGTGAAGGTCGGCATGGCCATGGGACTTCATCCTTTTCCGGTTAAGCCGCCGCGGGAGGAAGGCCGGGCCCTGACCCTGGCAATCAGGAAATCTGGAGCCTGGCACCGGAGCGGCCCCACGGGCTGTCCGCCCGCGGGCCGGGTTCCCGCGTGTGAATTTGCACGGGTTCCCCCGTGCGTGAATGGCCGCTTAGATACTCGCTGGCAGGCCGGTTTGCAAGTCAAAACGAGTGGAGAGCATGGGTTGCGGCGGGGTCAAATCTCCTGGACGTCGACGATGCCCCGAATCGCCTTGATCGCGCCGAGCGTGGCCGGCGAAATGGCGTAGGTGCCGGGCAGCATGACCTCGACCTCCCGGTCGCCAGCCACCGGCACCACCAGGGTGATGCGGCCGCGGCCGCGGCCTTCGCGCCCGACCACGCCACGCAAGCCGGTGAGCGGCACCTCGTCCCGGATAAACACCCTGAGCCCGCCGGCGGCGCGAGCGACAGCCTTGTCGAGAGGCTGGATATCCTCGGCGGTGAGACGGATGTTGTCTTCCTCGATCCGCGCTTCGGCCGTGATCAGAAGCGGCGCGCCGGCATCGAGGAGCCCACCCGCCGCCGCCAGCACCTCGGAGAACACCGTGACCTCGTAGACGCCGCTCATGTCGGACAACTGCACGAAGGCGTAACGGTTGCCGCGCGCCGATGTGCGCTCCCGCTTGCCGATCACGGTGCCGGCCAGCTTGATCGGTCCCGCCTCGCGCCGCGGAGGGGAAGCCACCAGATCGGCGTAGCGGATGACGCCGAGGCGCGCCAGCGCCCGGTCGTACGTACCGAGGGGGTGGGCCGAGAGGTAGAAGCCGATCGCTTCGAACTCGTGGCGGAGGCGTTCCATCACCGCCCAGTCCTCAGTCTCGGGCAGGCTCAGCACGGGCGAGGACGTCTCCGGGGTCGCCCCGAACAGGCTGTGCTGGGCGCTCTCGCGCTCGCTGGACGCGACGCTGGCATGGCGGACCAGGGTCTCGACCGCCTCGAACACCTGCCGCCGGTTGGAATTGAGGCTGTCGAAGGCGCCGGCGCAGGCCAGGCTCTCGAGCTGCCGCTTGTTGATCACCCGATGATCGAGCCGACCAGCGAAGTCAGCCAGACTTTTGTAGGGGCCGTTCGCCTCGCGCTCCTGGACCAGCGCCTCCATCGCCTGGCGGCCGACGTTCTTGATCGCCGAAAGCGCATAGCGGATGGCGCTTGCCGCCTCGCCATCCCTGCCGCTCTCGCCGCCCGCCGCCTCGCCATCCCCGGCGCCCTCGGCGCCCCCGGCGCTTGCCGCCTCGCCATCCCCGCCGCCCCCGCCGCCCTCGCCGCCCGCCGCCTCGACGGTGAAGGTGGCTTCGGACTTGTTGATGTCCGGCGGCAGCAGCTCCACGCCCAGGTGGCCGAGCTCCTGGCGGAACAGGTAGAGCTTGTCCGTGTTCCCCAGATCCAGGGTCATCAGAGCGGCGAAGAATTCGACCGGATGGTTGGCCTTAAAGTAAGCGGTCTGGTAGGCGACCAGGGCATAGGCCGCGGCGTGGGACTTGTTGAAGCCGTAGCCCGCGAACTTGTAGACCTGATCGAAGATCCGGGAGGCCGTCGTCTCCGAAACGTCGCGCGCCACGGCGCCGTCGATGAAGGCTTGACGCTGGGCCGCCATTTCCGCCTTGATCTTCTTGCCCATGGCCCGGCGCAGGAGGTCGGCGGCGGCCAGGCTGAAGCCCGAGAGGACCTGGGCGATCTGCATCACCTGCTCCTGATAGATCATGACCCCGGAGGTCTCCTTGAGAATGCCCTCGAGCGAGGGGTGCAGATAGTCGGGCTCCTCCTCGCCGTGCCGGCAGGCGATGTAGCGCGGGATGTTGTCCATCGGCCCCGGGCGGTAGAGGGCGACCAGGGCGATGATGTCCTCGAACCGGTCGGGCCTGAGCTTTTTCAGCACGTCCCGCATGCCCGAGCTCTCCAACTGGAACACGCCGGTGGTTTCGCCGCGCCCGAGCATCTCGTAGGTCGCCCGGTCGTCGAGCGGAAGGGTTGTAAGGTCGATGTTGACGTCGCGCCGTTCCAGCAGCACCTGGGCGCGGGCCAGAACGGTCAGGGTCTTGAGCCCCAGGAAATCGAACTTCACCAGCCCGGCCTGCTCCACATACTTCATGTTGAACTGGGTGACCGGCATGTCGGAGCGCGGGTCGCGGTAGAGCGGGACCAGCTCGTCGAGCGGGCGGTCGCCGATCACCACGCCGGCGGCGTGGGTCGAGGCGTGGCGGTACAGGCCCTCGAGCTTGAGGGCGATGTTGATGAGCCGCGCCACCGTCTCCTCTGTCCGGCGCATCTGCTGCAGCATGGGCTCGCCGTCGATGGCCTGCTGCAGGCCGACCGGGTGGGCCGGATTATAGGGCACCAGCTTGCAAATGCGGTCGACCTGGCCGTAGGGCATTTCCAGCACCCGGCCGACGTCGCGGAGCACGGCGCGGGCCTGGAGCTTGCCGAAGGTGATGATCTGGGCCACCCGGTCGCGGCCGTACCTGTCCTGAACGTAGGCGATGACCTTGTCGCGCAGGTCCTGGCAGAAGTCGATATCGAAATCCGGCATCGATACCCGCTCGGGGTTGAGGAAGCGCTCGAACAAAAGGCCGAAGCGGAGCGGGTCCAGGTCCGTGATAGTCAGCGCCCAGGCGGCCACCGAGCCCGCCCCGGAGCCCCGGCCCGGACCGACGGGGATGGCCTGGGCCTTGGCCCATTGGACGATGTCGGCGACGATCAGGAAATAGCCCGGCAACCCCATCTTGATGACGACATCGAGCTCGTAGTCGAGACGGTCCCGGTAAGGCTTGGCCGCCCGCTCGCGCGCGGTCTCATCCATGTCGGATGTGAAGATCTGGGCCGTGAGCCGGGCCTCGAGGCCCTGCTTTGCCTGGAGCCGCAGCTCCGTGGCCTCGTCGCGCCCGCTTTCCATGGGAAAGGCCGGCAGGATGGGCTCGCGGGGCTCGAGCATGTAGGCGCAGCGCTGGGCGACGACCAGGGTGTTGTCCACAGCCTCGGGCAGGTCGGCGAACAGGGCGCGCATCTCGGCGGCCGATTTGAAGCGGTAATCCGGGGTCAGCCGGCGGCGGTCGGTCTCCGCGAGAAACCGGCCCTCGGCGATGCATAAGAGCGCGTCATGGGCCTCGAACATGTCGGCATCGGCGAAGAACGCCTCGTTGGTCGCCACCAGCGGCAGCTCGCGCCCGTAGGCGAGCTCCACGAGCGCCGGCTCGATCTGGCTTTCGGCCTCCAGGCCGTGGCGCATCAGCTCGACGTAAAGCCGCCCCGGAAACAGCCCGGCGAGCCGCTCCAGCATCTCCTCCGCCACCCGTCGCCGGCCCTCGGCGAGCAGCCGTCCCACCGCGCCCGCCGGGCCGCCGGTGAGCGCGATCAGCCCTTCGCTGTACGGCTCGAGATCGGCGAGCGCCAATTGCGGGGCTTCGGACGCGGCGGATTCGAGGAAGGCGCGGCTCACCAGCTTCACCAGATTGCGGTAGCCCTGCTCGCTCTGGACCAAGACCACCAGGACGTCCGGAGAGAGCCGCGGGCCGTTGCGCGCGTCCGCGCCCTTAGCCGAGGCCCCGTACTTCAAACCAGGGTGAGGGTCGCGGCGGATGGCGAGCTGGCAGCCGATGATCGGCTGCACGCCGGCCTCCGCGCAGGCCAGCGAAAACTCCATGGCGCCGAACAGGTTGGTGGTGTCGGTGACGGCCACGGCCGGCATGGCGTGGGTCCGGCACAGCGCCACCAGCTCGTCGATCTTGATGGCGCCCTCGGACAGCGAATAGGCGGAATGGACCCTTAAGTGGACGAAATCGGCGTGCGGCATCGCCTAGTCCGCGGTCGGAGAGGAATCGGGCCAAGGATTCCACAAGCCGCGTTCGGTGTCAGCGGGAATAGGCCGGCAACATACAGAATCTTGTGGATAACTGGCCTGGTCGGCATGGAGGCCCGCGGAATCAGGCCGGCCCCGCCGTGAGCGCCGCCCGACCGCCGGCCTTACCGTTCCACCACCACCCCGTCCTGGAGCGCGAGCATGCGGTCCATGCGGGCGGCCAATTCCAGGTTGTGGGTGGCGACCAGGGCCGCCAGGTCGTGGTCGCGGACGAGCTTCATGAGTTCGCCGAACACCGCCTCGGCGGTCCGGTGGTCCAGATTCCCGGTGGGCTCGTCGGCCAGCAGGACCCGCGGCCCGTTGGCGATGGCCCGGGCGACGGCGACCCGTTGCTGCTCGCCGCCGGAAAGCCTGCCCGGCCGATGGCTCGCCCGCGCGCTCAAGCCGACCAGAGCCAGGAGCTCGGCGGCCCGGGCCCGCGCCTCCGCCCGCCGCTTGCCCGCGATCATCTGCGGCAGCATGACGTTCTCGAGCGCCGAGAACTCGGGCAACAGGTGGTGGTACTGGTAGACGAAGCCGAGACGCGCGCGTCTCAAGGCCGTGCGCTCGCCGTCGGTGCGCCGGCTGCAGGGCGTGCCGGTGACAACCACCTCCCCCGCATCCGGGCGTTCGAGCAAGCCGGCGACGTGCAAGAGCGTCGACTTGCCCGCGCCCGAGGGGCCGACCAGGGCCACGATCTCGCCGGCCCGCACTTGGAGAGAGACGCCGCGCAGCACCTCGAGCCGGGTGTCTCCCTGGCGGAAGGTCAAGGCGATGCCGTCGAGCGCGAGCGCGACCGAGTCGGCCGGCCGGGCGTCGGCTGACGCGGCCTCACTCATAGCGAAGCGCCTCCACGGGGTCGAGCCGCGCCGCCCGCCAGGCGGGATAAATCGTCGCCAGGAACGACAGCCCCAGCCCCATCGCCGCCACCACCGCCACCTCGGCCGGGTCCACTTCCGCCGGTAGCCGCGAGAGGAAGTAGATCTCGGCGGCGAACAGCTCGGTGCCCGTGAGGCTCTCCAGCCAGCCGCGGATGATCTCGATGTTGTCGGCGAAGGCGAGACCCAGGACGACGCCCATAAAGGTCCCGATGACGCCGATGCTGGCGCCGCTCAGGAAAAAGATGCGGGTGATCATGCCCCGGGTCGCGCCCATGGTGCGCAGGATGGCGATGTCGCGGCCCTTGTCCTTCACCAGCATGATCAGGCTGGAGACGATGTTGAGGGCGGCCACCAGGATGATCAGGGTCAGGATCAGGAACATGACGTTGCGCTCGACCTCAAGGGCGTTGAATAAGCTGGCGTTGGCCCGCTGCCAGTCGATCAGCCTGACTCCCGCCCCGGCCGCGGCCAGGACGTCCCCCCGCGCGGCGGCCACGCGGTCGGGATCATCGAGTATCACCTCGAGGAAGCTGACCGCCCCGGGCAGGCGAAAGAACACCTGGGCGGCGGCAAGCGGCATGTAGATGAAGGTGCTGTCGTACTCGTACATGCCGACGTTGAAGGTGGCGACGACCCGGTAGCCGCGCAGGCGCGGTACCGTGCCGAACGCGGTCACGTTGCCCTCGGGCGAAATGAGCGTGATCCGGTCGCCTGCCCTGAGCTTCAGGCGCCGCGCCAGGTGGCTGCCGACGATCACGGCGTCGTCGCCGGTGAAGGCCTCGAGCGAACCCGGGCGGACGCTGTCGTTAAGGATCGCCCGCCGGGCGAAGTCGGCGGGGCGGATACCGCGCACCAGGGCCCCCGCCGCCACCCCACCTGCGGTCGCCATGACCTGGCCCTCCACCACGGGCGTCACGCTGACCACGCCCTCGACGCCGCCGACGGCCGCGGCCAGGGAGTCGAAATCCTCGAGCGGGCGTTCGATCCCGTGGACCGAAAGATGGCCGCCGACGCCGAGGATACGGCCCAAAAGCTCCTGGCGGAATCCGTTCATCACCGCCATGACGATGATCAGCGTGGCGACGCCGAGGGCGATGCCCACAAGCGAAAACCCGGCGATGACCGAGATGAAGCCTTCCCGCCGGCGCGCCCTCAGATAGCGCAGCGCCACCATGCGTTCGAAGGGAGAGAACATCATGGCTCGGCTTCGCCTCGGACCAAGCGGCCCCGCCCTCGGGGCCTCATCCCGTCAGCCGGGCGAGCGCCGAGTCGATGGACAGCTCCTGGCGCTCGCCACTCGCCCGCTCCTTGAGCTCCACCACCCCGGCGGCGAGGCCGCGGGGCCCGACGATGAGTTGCCACGGCAGGCCGATCAGGTCCATGTCGGCGAACTTGGCGCCGGCCCGCGCCTCCCGGTCGTCGTAGAGCACCTCGACCCGGGCGTCGTTCAGCTTGGCGTAGGCCTCGTCCGAGGCCCGGTCGCACGCAGCCTCGCCCGCCTTCAGGTTGATGAGCCCGACCTTGAACGGGGCCACGCTCTCAGGCCAGATGATGCCGGCCTCATCGTGACTCGCCTCGATGATCGCCCCGACCAGACGCGAGACGCCGATGCCGTAGGAGCCCATCTCGACCGGGACCGGCTCGCTGTTCGGCCCGGCGACCACCGCGTCCATGGACTTGGAATACTTGGTTCCGAAGTAGAAGATGTGTCCGACCTCGATCCCAAGGGCCTCCACCAGCTGGTCGGGCGGCACCGGACAGCTCGCCGGGTCGTGTTTCTTGTCGGTCGCGGCATAGAGATCGGTCCAGCGCCCCACGACTCGCTCGAGATCGCCATCGTAGTCGATCTCCGAGCCCAGCACGTCGAAGTCGAGCAAATCCCGGTGGCAATGGACCTCGGTCTCCCCGGTCGGCGCGAGAATGACGAACTCGTGGCTCATATCGCCGCCGATCGGCCCCGATTCCGCCAGCATCGGGATCGCCTTGAGGCCCATCCGCGCGAAGGTCCTCAAATACGCCACGAACATCTTGTTGTAGGACCGCCTGGCGCCGGCGAAATCGAAATCGAAGGAGTAGCTGTCCTTCATCAGGAACTCGCGTCCGCGCATGACTCCGAAACGCGGCCGGACCTCGTCGCGAAACTTCCACTGAATGTGATACAGGAGCTGGGGCAGATCCCGGTAGCTTTTGACGTGGGCCCGGAAAATGTCCGTCACCAGCTCTTCATTGGTGGGGCCGTAGAGCATATCGCGGCCGTGGCGGTCCTTGATGCGCAGCATCTCCTCGCCGTACTCCTCGTAACGGCCTGACTCGCGCCATAGATCGGCCGACTGGATGGTCGGCATCAAGAGCTCTTGGGCGCCGGCCGCGTCCTGCTCCTCGCGCACGATCTGCTCGATCTTCTTCAAGACCCGGAAGCCGAGCGGCAGCCACGAATAGATCCCCGCGCTCGCCTGCCGGATCATGCCGGCGCGCATCATCAGCCGGTGGGAGACGATCCGCGCCTCGGCGGGCGTCTCCTTGAGGGTCGGCATGAAATAGCGCGACAGGCGCATGATTTAACTCGCGCGCTCCTATTGCTTTACCGGCGCTTTACCGGCCAGGTCCGAACCAGCCGGCGCCCAGACTTTAGGCAAAGCCTCGGCCCAAGGCAATGCGGGCGATAGGTAGTGACCCAGCTTACCAGGTCGGGCCGGCTCGGCCCCGGCGCGCGCCCCCCATGATGGACATGCCGCGGGCGGTTTTACCCCGCGTCATAACCGTCCCCGTCATAGCCGTCCCCGCGTCCGCGGCGGATCGAGCCGGGCGATGCGTCGGTAGACCGGGCACCAGGGCTCGTGGGCGCCGGGCAAATACCCGGTCGAGAGGAGAAACTCGCCGGTGATTTCGCTCCCGGTGAAGGTGAAGGTCTTCTTGAACAGCTTGACCCAGTCCTCCTTGGCGCGCGGGTGGTGGGCGTCGAGCCAGGCGGCGAACGAGCCGGCCTCGTCGCGGATCGCAAGCACCCTCCGGGCGTTCTCGATGATCGCCTGGATCTTGCGCCGGTTGCGGATGATCCCGGGATCGTTCAACAGGCGCTGCTCGTCCGCGGGACCGTAGCGCGCGACCGCATCGGGATCGAAGCCCTGAAACGCGCGGGCAAGCGCCGCCCGTTTCTTCAGCACGATCAACCACGACAGCCCCGCCTGGTTGATCTCCAGGGCAAGCCGTTCCAGCAGCGCCGCGTCGTCGCGGACCGGAAAACCATACTCGGTATCGTGCCAGGCGCCGTGAAAGGGATGGCCCGGCGCCAGCTCGCAGTAGGATCGGCTCATCTCAGGCTCACCTCAGGCCTATCTCAGGCCTATCTCAGGCCTATCTCAGGCCTATCTCAGGCCTATCTCAGGCCTATCTCAGGCCCATCTCAGGCCCATCTCAGGCCCATCTCAGGCCTATCTCAGGCTCACCTCAGGCCTATCTCAGGCCCATCTCAGGGGTCGCGGAGTGAAATCAGGTTGGCCTCGATCACGACATAGGCAATCGTCCACAACATGGTGGCGATCCCGGTGGCGACCCCGAACTTCAACCACAGGCGCGGCGCGGCCGGCGCGCCGGCCACATGGCCCGCCGCCGACTCTTCCGGGGTCCGGATGCCCCAGGGCAGGACCATGAACAGGACCAGCCACCACAGGATGATGTAGGCGACCAGGCCGGTGACGATGGTCACGGGATCGAGGCCTGTTCGAGCTCGATCAGCGTGCCGCAGAAGTCCTTGGGGTGCAGGAACAGGACCGGCTTGTCATGGGCGCCGATGGTGGGCTCGCCGTCGCCCAATATGCGGAGCCCCTGGGCCTTGAGCCGGTCGCGGGCGGCCAGGATGTCATCGACCTCGTAGCAGACGTGATGGATACCGCCCGCCGGGTGGCGTTCGAGAAAGCCCCGGATCGGCGAGTCGTCCCCCAGGGGGTGCAACAGCTCGATCTTGGCGTTCTTGAGCTCGATGAAGACCGTGGTGACGCCGTGGGCCGGCATGTCGACCGGCTCCGAGACCTTGGCGCCGAGGGTGTCCCGGTAGAGCGCGCGCGCCGCCTCCAGGTCCGGCACCGCAATCGCGACGTGGTTGAGCCTGCCGATCATTCAACCGCCCTTCATGTAGTTGCGAGTGTTAAAGGATAGACGCGTATATCCCGTTGCGTCATGTATGGCGCGACGGTATCTAGTCGGCATAATTATGCTTATCGCAGTAACGAGCCTGCCAGCCTTCGTAGAAGGAAAGCCGATTCCCATTTCCGTTAACGATGGTGTTTTCCGAACTGAAATAGGTAAAACAAAAGACAGTCGTATGCGGCTTCCCGTAAACATCGTTGTACGAAATGGTTCCGAATACATAGATGCGAGATTTGCCGTCGAAGGTTCGAATTTGGCGAATCTGTTCGGCTTTCAACGGTTCCCTGTTGCGGATGATGTCGATCTCAAAATTCGGGGTTATGATGGCCACGCCTTTCTCAGGCTCAAGCCACCCAAGGTCGTCTATTCTGTCTGGCACCACTGGACCAGAAACTACCAGTCCTACGCGACTCTCAACGTCAGTGGCGAACGTTTGTCCGCTGTTTCCGAAAGAGACGTAGCTTTGCAGCGCACTCTCGCCTTCCATGACATGAAAAACCCGACGGGGACGGGCATAGACATAGGCTCTAGTTTCAATCCGCGATATGTCTTGCGCGGCTTGTACTTGCTTCCATGCAGCATCGGCTTCCCTGTTCGCAGCGGCGACTTGTTTCAGGGCTGCAAGATACGAGTTGTAAGCGAAATTCGCAGCTACGCCAGCGACTATCAAGGTGCCGAGCAAGAGGGTCGTGTTGGCAACCGAAGCCCAGAACCTTTTGACTCCAAGTCGATAGTGGCGGTCGTTCTTGGCGTCTTTCTTATGGTCGTTGGTGTTTTTGGTCATTTTTGGAAAGCCAGTAAATCCGATCCCGGTCCAATGGGAAGAATCTTTGTGAGAATCGTGTTTGGCGGCATTCTGACAGCTATAGGGTTCTTGATCATTGCCACTTCCAGCCGTTGGTGAACGCTATGTCACGCGGCAAATATCTCAGCCTTGAGGAAGCCCGTAAAATGAAGCGGTTGGACCGTTTCTGCAAGGAGCATCCGTCCGAGGGCGACAAGAAGCGGTTTGATCGGCTGTTCGACGCGATGGCTCATGGCGGTCCACCGAGTACTACGCGGCGTAAGCCTAAAAGCTCAGAAGAAGCCGAGCAAACATGACCTCGGGGTGCTTCCGCATGTTCCAGCGATACTCAAACTCGCCCAGGTACTTCGGAAGATGCTTGCGGGAAACATGAATATGCGTGCCCCGGATACTGCGCTTCAATTGCGACCAGAACCCGTCGATGGTGTTTGTGTGGGCCTCGCCGCGCGGGGCCGGGATCGGCCCGCTACAGGCGGACCAGATGCACCTCGGTCAGGGGCCTCTTGCCCCGGCTCTCCTTGAAGGCGCGGCGGACCGCCAACCGCGCGGCTTCGCGCACGCGCTTGCCGTCGCCGCGGGACTCCACCGGCAGCGCCTCCACCGCCCGGCGAATGGCCGCGATGACTTCGGCCTTGATCTCATCCTCGCCTTCCGCCTCCAACAGGCCGTGGACCGTGAGCTGCGGATCCGCCGCCAACCGGCCGCCGCCGTCCAGCACCAGGG